>DATCLO010000056.1:0-11829 GCA_036563875.1 Cyclobacteriaceae bacterium | reverse complement strand
TTTTGCCTCAGACCGAAAAATGCCATATATTAAATTTCGAACAAGGAGGTGACCATGACAACGGCAGGAATCACGAAGAAGAAGGTCTTCACAGCAGACTACGAGATCCATGCGTCAGTCAAAATGCTCTACCCGTATATTCAGAGTGCTTCGGGCCTCGCTGAATGGTTCGCCGACGATGTTCGCATCAACAACGAAAGTAAAATATACACCTTCTTCTGGGACAATGAAGGTCACCCTGCCCGTCAGGTTGCACATCGAACGAACCACTTTGTTCGCTTCGAGTTTCTGCCGGAAAACGAAGAAGACGAAAGGGACCCATCCTACTTTGAATTGCAACTCGAGTCCAACGAACTCACTCAGTCCGTATTCCTTAAAGTAACTGACTATTCCGGGTTCGACGATATGAAAGAGTTAAAGGACTTGTGGGACGGACTTGTGGATACCCTGCGGAAGACGGTAGGCGGATAATTCAGCCTTTCTCGAACTGACTCCTTACCTGCCTATACAGGCAGTCACTGTTTCTCCCACACGCGAATAGCATTTAGCATACA
Organism: Cyclobacteriaceae bacterium; assembly: GCA_036563875.1. Classification (GTDB taxonomy): domain Bacteria; phylum Bacteroidota; class Bacteroidia; order Cytophagales; family Cyclobacteriaceae; genus ZC4RG29. The sequence goes on along the minus strand of DATCLO010000056.1, from coordinate 11,275 downwards.
ATTTGCCGAAATTGCAGCATGAAGAAGCTGGACAAGCTGGTACTTGGCGCTTTCCTGGGACCATTCCTGATCACCTTCCTCGTCGTCGTATTCATCCTTCTCAACATCCAGATGATACGCTACTTCGACGATATCATTGGGAAGGGGCTGGAGTGGACTGTGGTAGCCCAGTTGTTCTTCCACTTCGGCGTTGTAACAACGCCAACCGCGCTACCCCTCGCCGTATTGCTCTCCGCGCTCATCGCATACGGCAACCTCGGCGAACACTTCGAACTCACTGCCGTTAAAGCGGCCGGCGTATCATTAACCCGAACGATTCAACCGATCTTCTACTTTGTTCTGATTCTTACCGGCGTCGCCTTCTACGCCAACAACTATCTGGTACCGAAATCCGCCCTCGAGGCTTACAGCCTCCTGTGGGATATCCGACAAAAGAAACCTGCACTCGACCTGCGAGAAGGAACATTTTACTATGGCATCCCGGACATCAGTATTAAAGTCGACAAGAAGTTTGAAGACGGCGAAACACTCAAAGACATCATCATCTACGATCACCGAGACACCGACGGCAACAAAAATGTGTACGTCGCTGATTCGGGTCGTATGTACACCATCCTGAATGAACAATACCTCAAGCTCGAATTGTACAACGGTTACAACTACACGGAAGGCATAAGCTCGGAGTCGGAGATGATAGGGCAAAAGAAAAACGTAAGAAGCGAGACGCTAAGCCGAAGCAGTTTTGAGAAGACGTTTGTCGTGTTCGACCTGTCGTCGTTCAAGCTGGAACGTACCGACAAAAAATGGTTTCAGAGCAATCGCATTATGCGCAACATGAAGGAGCTGGATATGGATCTCGACTCCATAAACCGGGAGATCCTCAAGTTGCGTCTCGCTTACTACGGCAACCGGCTATCATACTTCCGCTACTTCAATAAGGACGACAGCGTTGTTCTTCCGCCTGATGTCTATGCGTTTAAACTATGGCATGACTCGGTGACGCAGGCGAAGTACCGCGCACAGTATGCACGTCAGCAAGATTCTATCAAGGAAGCAACAATTAACGCTGCGGCACCGCGCGTCAATGCCGATGGGGATACGCTTAAATCTGACACCGCATTCAAATCCGACACAACGCGCCAAGCAGACACGACGCGCGTTCAACGCCCTGCTCCTTCGCAGACCGCGACGCCGCGAACCTCGATAGCTCAAAACCTGAGAAACAGGAAAACACCGCGGCCGTCACCAGCTTCCGAAAAGAAGGAAGAGTCGGCAACCGACACGCTGTCGTGGCAGGAAAAAGAGAAGATCATCGCGAAGACCGTGGATAGCCTGCTTAACGTCAAGCCCGACAACCTTGTCATTCAGGGGGCGACGAATATGGCGCGACAGATAAAGAACCTGGTGGGGACAAGCAACACGGAAGTCGATCGCTATAAATCCGAGTTGATCATATTTCGGATTCAGTGGCACAAGATTATCGCGAGCGCCTTTGCCTGCATTGCCATGTTCCTGATAGGTGCCCCGTTGGGAGCCATCATCAAGAAGGGTGGACTTGGGATACCCTTCCTGGTCTCAGTGCTCTTTTTCATCATCTTTTACGTCCTCACCATCCAGGGGGAAAAGTTTGCCAAGCGCGGTGACATTGGGGTTATCACGGGGGTATGGATGCCGGATGCGGTGTTCCTGATCATCGGACTAATCTTCCTCCGGCAGGCCCGCCGGGATGCCCGGCTGTTCGACATGGACTTTTACAATATTATCGCCGACCGGGTCAGAACCTACTGGAAAACCCGTCGGCAGAGAAGGCTGGCGGTTAAGTCGGCCCTAAAATGAAAAATCCACCGGAAATTGGTAATTTCCGCGGGATACGCGTATCTTTGCCGCCTGAAAAAGAGATAAAAAACATTAGGATGTACCTAACCGCGGAAATCAAGAAAGAGATCTTTCAAAAGCACAGTTTTGCAAAAAAAGCTGAGGACACCGGCTCTCCCGAGGCGCAAATAGCGCTATTTACTCATCGAATCAGCCACCTGACCGAACACCTGAAGAAAAACAAGAAAGACTATTCCACCCAGCAGGGACTCATGAGGCTGGTTGGAAAGCGCAAAAAGCTGCTCAACTACCTCCAGAAAACAGACATCGACAGGTACAGGGCAGTTCTTGCCGACCTTGACTTGAGAAAGTAAGACGACTACATGGGGGACCTCACGGGTTCCCTTTTTGCATTTAACCCAGGGGCATGGTATACGCTGACGCCCCGCATTTCTATTTATTGACCGACCTTTTTTATGGAGAAGAAAGTTATAACCCGATCTTGCAAGTTGCCGGACGGGCGTGAAATTACTATTGAAACCGGGAAAATGGCCCGCCAGGCCGACGGTGCCGTTGTGCTCCGGATGGCCAACACCATGATCCTGGCTACCGTTGTGTCCTCAGAAAAACCTGTCGAAGGAGCCGATTTCCTTCCTCTGTCTGTCGACTATCAGGAAAAATTTGCTGCCACCGGAAAAGTACCCGGTGGATTCCTCAAACGCGAAAGCCGTCTTTCCGACTACGAAATACTCATCAGCCGTCTGGTCGACCGGGCCATCCGTCCGCTGTTCCCCGACGACTACCACGCGGAAACGCAGATCATGCTCTACCTGATTTCAGGTGATGAAGCCGCGCTGCCCGATGCACTCGCAGCCTTCGCTGCATCCGCTGCACTCTCTGTTTCCGATATTCCCTTCCAGGGTCCGATCTCTGAAGTTCGCGTCGCACGCATCGATGGAAAGTTTGTGATCAATCCCTCTTTGGCTGACCGCGACCGTGCAGACATGGACCTCATGGTTGGCGCCTCCATCAAGAACATCCTTATGGTGGAAGGTGAAATGAAAGAGGCGAGCGAAGACGACATGATCGAAGCGCTCAAGGTTGCGCATGAAGCCATCAAGGTTCAGTGCGAACTTCAACTCGAACTTGCCGCTGCTGTAGGTGCTACGGAAAAGAGAAAGTACGAACACGAAGTCAACGACGAAAACCTCAGGCAACAACTCTGGGATCTTTTGTACGAGAAGACCTACGATGTAGCCAAGCAACTCATCTCAAACAAGAAAGAACGCTCGAAGGCATTCAGCAAAATCATCGATGAATACCTCGAATCGCTGCCCGAAGACACTACGATAGACAAGGAGCTTGCGAAGCGTTACTATAAAGAAATTCAGAAAAAGGCTGCGCGCCGTCTTGTGCTTGAACAGAACATACGCCTCGACGGCCGAAAGCTTCGTGAGATACGACCCATCTCGTGTGAAGTCGGACTGCTTCCCTCTACCCACGGTTCAGCACTTTTCACTCGTGGTGAAACGCAATCGCTGAGTACCGTAACACTCGGTACCAAGCTCGATGAACAACTCATCGACGGCGCGATGATATCCGGATCAAGCAAATTCATTCTTCACTATAACTTCCCTGGATTCTCTACCGGTGAAGTGAAACCCAACCGTGGTCCCGGCCGTAGGGAAGTGGGCCACGGAAACCTGGCGTACCGTGCGTTGAAGCATGTGATGCCTGCACCGGAAGACAACCCGTACACGGTGCGCGTCGTTTCAGACATTCTGGAATCGAACGGTTCATCGTCGATGGCCACAGTTTGCGCCGGATCACTCGCGCTGATGGACTCCGGTCTCCCCGTTAAAGGTCCGGTATCCGGAATTGCGATGGGCATGATCTCCGACGCCGAGACCGGAAAGTATGCCATCCTTTCGGACATCCTGGGCGACGAGGATCACCTTGGCGACATGGACTTCAAGGTGACCGGAACGGAAAAGGGTATGACCGCCTGTCAAATGGATATGAAGGTAGACGGTCTTACCTACGATGTACTGAAAGAAGCGCTCCTCCAGGCTAAGGAAGGCCGCCTCTTCATCCTGGAAGAAATGAAGAAGGTGCTGTCTGCACCGAGACCGGACCTCAAGCCGCATGCACCAAGAGCTCAAACTCTCTTTATAGAGAAGGAGATGATCGGTGCGGTGATCGGACCTGGTGGAAAAGTGGTTCAGGATATCCAGAACACAACCGGTGCGACCGTTGTTATAGAAGAAGTTGGCAACAGGGGCGTAATCAACGTCTTTGCGACCAACAAACAGGCAATGGACGCCGCCCTCAAACGCATTCGCGATATCGTGGCTGTGCCCGAGATCGGACAGGTCTACGACGGCAAGGTGAAGTCGATCGTTCCCTTCGGTGCATTTGTCGAGTTCATGCCCGGTAAGGACGGGTTGCTTCACATCTCCGAGATCAAGTGGGAACGCCTCGAAAACCTTGATGGCGTACTCGAAGTAGGGGAGGAAGTAAAGGTTAAGCTGGTCGACGTAGACAAGAAAACGGGCAAATACAGGCTCTCACGGAAGGTTCTCCTGCCCAGGCCACCCCGGAAAGAAGCCAGTCCCAGCGAGTAAAAACCCGCCCAATTTGGCGTTGACAGGAACTATGAATTGACCTTATATTGTTAAACAATGGAATTTTTCGCATAACGGGATGAGACAGTTAAAGATAAGCAAACAGATTACCAACCGCGAAAGCCAATCGCTGGACAAATACCTCCAGGAGATCGGCAAGGTGGATCTGCTTACTCCTGATGAAGAGGTGGAATTGGCGAAGCGTATCAAGGAGGGCGATCAAATCGCTCTTGAAAAGCTGACGAAGGCTAACCTTCGGTTCGTGGTGTCTGTTGCCAAGCAATACCAAAATCAGGGGCTCTCTCTGGGTGACCTCATCAACGAGGGTAACCTTGGTCTGATCAAGGCCGCACAACGCTTCGACGAAACGCGCGGCTTCAAGTTCATCTCGTATGCGGTGTGGTGGATTCGTCAGTCGATCCTGCAGGCACTGGCAGAACAATCGCGTATTGTTCGCCTTCCTTTGAACCGCGTCGGATCGCTTAACAAGATATCAAAGACCTTTTCGGAGCTGGAGCAAAAGTATGAACGCGAACCTTCGCCTGAAGAACTCGCTGAAGTACTTGACGTAACCACGGCAGAAGTGGTAGACACGATGAAGATTTCGGGCCGTCACGTCTCCATGGACGCTCCCTTCGTTCAGGGTGAAGAAAATAGCCTGCTCGATGTACTCGAAAACGACAGCGAGGAAACACCTGACTCCGGTCTGATGAATGATTCGCTGCGTCGCGAAGTACAACGCGCACTTTCAACGCTCACACAACGCGAAGCGGATGTGATCACCTTGTATTTCGGACTCAACGGCGAACACTCGATGACGCTGGAAGAAATCGGTGAGAAGTTCAACCTCACGCGCGAAAGGGTGCGCCAAATCAAGGAAAAGGCCATCCGGAGGTTGCGCCACACATCCAGGAGCAAGGCCCTGAAGCCGTACCTCGGTTGATATCGTTGCGGTTTCTTAACGTATTTGGTATTTCAGTTAGGGTCTCCTGCGCGAGACCCTTTATTTTATGTGCAGGTAAGCAATCGTCATGGGAAACGAAACAGTTAAAGTAGCCATCATTGGTTCAGGCCCAGCAGGGTATACCGCCGCAATCTATGCGGCACGTGCCGGACTTAATCCTGTTCTTTATACCGGAAGCCAGCCGGGCGGCCAACTCACCACGACCAACGACGTCGAAAACTTCCCGGGTTATCCGCAAGGTGTTAATGGTCCACAAATGATGCAGGATCTCCACCAACAAGCGGAACGGTTCGGTACGAAGATTTACTATTCGATGGTGACGGCGGTGGACTTCTCAGTATATCCGCTGAAGCTCGTCATCGATGAAAAGCAAACGGTACTTGCTGAATCTGTGATCATCGCCACAGGAGCATCAGCGAAGTATCTTGGTATTCCTTCGGAACAAAAGTATGCAAATCGGGGTGTGTCGGCATGCGCGGTGTGCGACGGATACTTCTATCGCGGCAAAGATGTTGCCGTTGTAGGTGCGGGCGACTCCGCTGCAGAAGAAGCAACATACCTCGCGAAACTCTGCAAGAAGGTTCACCTGCTGGTGAGACGCGATGAGATGCGCGCATCCAATATCATGCAACAACGCGTGTTCAATACACCAAACATCCAGATACACTGGAATACGGAAACGCAGGAAGTGCTTGGTGACGACAGCGGTGTTACAGGAGTCCGCGTCATCAACAACAAGACGGGTGCGATAAGCGAGATTCCCATACAAGGTTTCTTCCTCGCGATCGGTCACAAGCCGAACACCGAAATCTTTGCCGACTACCTCGAACTTGATGAGGCAGGATATATCAAAGTGCAGCCGGGAACAACACGCACGAATGTCGAAGGTGTATTCGCAACGGGCGACGCTGCCGACCGGGTGTATCGTCAGGCCATCACGGCTGCCGGCACCGGATGTATGGGCGCGCTCGATGCAGAAAAGTTTTTGGCGGCACGCGAAGCCGAGATCACTACCCGCACTGTCAAAGTTTAAGCGTCGTACTCGTTCATGAATCTTGACATCCTTGTTCTTGCTGCCCACCCAGACGATGCCGAACTCGGATGCGGTGGAACCATTGCCAGTCATGTAGCGATGGGTTACAAGGTTGGTGTGGTCGACCTGACCAGGGGAGAACTCGGTACCCGAGGCACACCTGAAATCCGCGCCGCAGAAGCAGAAGCTTCCGCAAAGGTTCTGGGTCTGTCGGCGCGTGTTAATCTCGGTTTGAAGGACGGATTCTTTACGAACACGCCGGAGGAGCGACTTCTCGTTGTCCGTGCCATCCGGAAATTCCGGCCGAAAATTGTGCTGGCCAACGCCATTGCTGATCGTCATCCCGACCATCCGAGAGCGTCAGAACTGGCGGTTGAGGCTTGCTTTTCTGCTGGATTGGTCAAGATTGAAACCCGGGACGAGGACGGGAAAATCCAGGATCCGTGGCGCCCGTCAGCAATTTATCATTACATCCAGAGTGAATTCGTTACGCCCGATCTCATTGTGGACGTTTCCGACTATTGGGATACCAAAATGAAGGCGATCCGAGCCTTCAGCTCTCAGTTTTACAACGCGGAAAGCAAGGAGCCCGAGACGTACATTTCCAGCCAGGACTTTTTGCGGAAACTTGAAGCCAGGGCCATCGATATGGGGCACTCCATCGGTGTGAAGTACGGCGAAGGCTTTACGGTACGCCGTTTTCCGGGCGTTCGCGATTTAACGAAGCTTCTTTAGGGTGCGAGCCGCCGCGCTTCCCAGGTGTTATTTTTCCGGGTGTAGCAGATTCTGTCGTGAAGTCTGTTTGCCCGTCCCTGCCAGAATTCAATAACATAAGGTTCAACACCGAACCCGCCCCATTGACGGGGACGCGGTATTGGTGCGTCTTGTCCGAATTTCTTCTCCAACTGTGTAAATCGTTCCTCAAGAATGCGCCGGTTCGCGATAGGGGTGCTTTGAGGCGACGCCCAAGCGCCCATCTGCGAACCGCGGGGCCGGCTTTGAAAGTATTCATCTGATTTTTCAGGAGACAGACGATCCGCCACCCCTTCGATACGCACCTGTCGCTCGATTTCTGGCCAGAAAAATGTTAGCGCACACGCTGGATTTTTTTCGAGTTCCAAGCCCTTATCGCTTTGGTAATTCGTGTAGAATTCGAGCTTGCCGTCGGTGATTCCTTTGAGCAGGACGATACGCGCACGCGGGCGTCCGTGTTCGTTAACAGTAGACAAAGTCATTGCGTTGGGCTCAAGTGCTTCGGCCTTGATTGCCTCGTCGAGCCAGCTTTGGAGCAGGCGAAGGGGATCTGCATCTCCTTCGGGAAGTTCCAGCGCAGCGCGGGTGTACTCTCGTCTCAGGTCAGCCAGGTTATGCATTCGGTTGCAAGTAAAAGCTCAAAACTACGCAGCGTTTAAAATTTGGAGGTCTGAATTTCAAGTATTTTCTTTAGTAAAGATTGCTTTTTTAACGAAGTAGGTGGGTTGTATAACGGTAGGACTATGGCGGATATGGATTTCTTCAAGTACAAAAACCACATTAAGCCCGAAAAAGGCCGGCTGCTGATTTCGGAACCCTTTCTTCCTGATCCCAACTTTGAGCGCACCGTGGTCCTCCTTTGCGAGCACAATGAAGATGGCTCTTTCGGGTTCGTATTGAACAAACCTTCCATTCTCAAAGTTAATGAAGTAATGGAGGATATTAAGAATATCAAGGAACCGGTGTTTGTCGGCGGACCAGTGCAGCAGGATACACTTCACTTCATTCACCGCAACACCGAGATCGAGAATTCCTCCCCAATCCTGGAGGGGATTTACTGGGGTGGAAGTTTTGACAGCCTGATGTTCCTGACCGATACCGGTCAGCTATCGGCGGAGAACATACGGTTCTTTCTTGGATACAGCGGATGGGCGCCGGGCCAGCTTCAGGCGGAACTGGAGGAAGATTCATGGATCGTTTGCGATTACGTGACGGAAGAACTCCTGTTCGACACCGACCCGAAGCTGATGTGGAAGAAAGCCCTGGAAAACATGGGAGGTCGGTTTTCCGTGTATTCTAACTATCCGGTCGATCCCCGGCTGAATTGACCAATTTTGAGTATCTTTAGGAAGATTGCGTTCAATCAAGTGGGCCACAAGCATGGAAATGGAAAAGAAATCAGGGAAGAGAAGAGGTTGGACCCGTCCATCGCGGGTCGGTCCCATGGGATTGTGTCCGCGAATGCCGAAATGGATCGTCACGAGGAAGAAGATCCTGACACGGGTTCACATGATGAAGAGCACAAGGAAGACTACAGCAGCTATACCAAGAAGCAGTTTGTCGACCTTGTGAAGGAGCTCTCACGCAGTGAAGATATCGCGCGCGCTGATCGTGTACTCCGTGACATCAAACCACTGTTTGATGAACTCCGCGATAAGGAACGCAACGCCGCGAAACAACGCTTCATTGAAGGCGGTGGCGCCGAAGAGGACTTTGAATACAAGGACGACGAACTTGACATTGCTTTTGATGCACACGTTCGTCTGATTCGCGACCGCAGAACAAAGCAACTCCGCGAAGAAGAAGACCGCAAAGCTGAAAACTTAAGAATAAAACAAGAACTCCTGGAGAAGCTGCGCGAGTTGGTTGACTCGCAGGACATGAACAACCAGTTCGAGCGATTCAAAGAACTTCAAAAGGAGTGGAAGGCCGTTGGTCCTGTACCCGGCCCGCACGCCAAGACCATCTGGGCCAACTATCACGCGCTGGTAGATCGCTTCTACGACAATCAAAGTATTTACTTCGAACTGAAAGAGCTCGACCGCAAGAAGAACCTTGAGGCCAAGCTCGAACTTTGTGCGCGTGCAGAGCGACTCGCAGAAGTTGAAATCATTAAAGACGCGATCCGCGAACTGAACGAACTCCACCACGAGTTCAAACACATCGGCCCTGTGCCCATTGAAGACAAGGACGCGGTATGGCAACGTTTCAAGGCAGCATCGGATGCTGTGTATGCGCGCCGCGATGCGTACCTCCAAACGTTGCAGCAAGAATTGAACGTAAACCTCGATCGCAAGATGGCGATCGCGGATGAAGTGCAGGCGTTCACGACGTTCCAGTCGGACCGCATCAAAGAGTGGAATCAAAAGACGAAAGAGATTCTTGAATTGCAGCGTCGGTGGGAGGAAGTAGGTGGGCTTCCACGCGCGAAGGCGAAGGAAGTCAATAAGCGCTTCTGGTCCGCTTTCAAGCAATTCTTCGCCAACAAGAACGCATTCTTCAAGAAGCTCGATGAAGAACGCGAGCAGAATTTGAAGCTCAAGAATGAACTGGTAGCTCGCGCACGCGAGCTTAAGGATAGTACCGATTGGGAAACGGCATCAGCCGAATTGAAGGCCTTGCAGGCGAAGTGGAAGGAGATTGGTCCTGTACCTGAGAAGTTTAGAGAGAAAGTCTTCCAGGAATTCAAAGAAGCGTGTGATTACTTCTTTGAACATCGGAGAAGTCAGCATGGCAAAGTTGAAGAAGAGCAGCATGCTAACCTGGAGCGCAAGCTGGCGATCTGCGAAGAGATGGAGCGTCATGCGAAGGAGGGAACAGGTACGGTCGACATACTGAAGGATCTGCAGCGCAAGTTCAACGAGATCGGTTTTGTGCCGAGGAAAGAGTTGTCATCACTTCGGGCCCGGTACAACGAAGCCGTATCGAAGTTTGTCGCTGCGTTGCCAGATGTAAGCGAGGAAGAAAAGGGGATTATTTTGCTGGAAGGTCAGATCGACGGACTTCGCAGCGATCCCAATGCAGACAAGAAATTATTCCAGAAGGAGCTCGCCATTCGCAAGAAGATATCTAAAGTTGAAAACGACATTGCGGTCTGGCGCAACAACCTCGAATTTTTTGGTCGTTCCGAAAATGCGGAGAAGTATCGTGAAGAATTCAATGACAAGATCCGCACCGCCAGCGATCACCTGGATCAGCTGAAGCAGCAGCTGCGCATTTTGAGGACGGTTTGAATTTTTTTTTCAGCAGAGTCGCGACTTCTTCACCACAGAGGACATTGAGTTGCACGGAGGGGTTGCTTCGTGCTTCAATAACTGTTCGTACGGAGTCGGTTAAATTCTGCCGGCTTTTGATGATTTATAGAGAGGTCACAGGCGCCGCAAGCGGCGCACGCGTTCGTCCATAGTCATTGCTTTCTTTGCGTTTCTTTGCGCCATGTGAAAACCCTATGTGTCCTATGTGGTTCAAAATCTCCGCGCCTCCGCGGCTAATTGTCTGAACCAGGATTTATAGGATTAAAAGATTGGTAGGATTAGTGGCCCAATCGAAAATCGTCAATCGCTACTCGCTAATCGCAAATCCTATGTGCCCTATGTGAACCCCTATGTGATCTATGTGGTTCAAAGAAATGTGTTGACGTGTTGAAGTGTTGAAGTGTTGAAGTTGCGCTCCCTGCCTGAGGATCTTCGAGCTTGATAGTGTGTTGTTCCTAAGCGATCCGGTTTAAACCTTTCGGCGCGCTAGCGCCACTGCCTGCCGTCAGGCAGGCCCGTGACCTTCCTACATTACTTTCTTAGCGCACAACATCCACGACTCCCGCATGACGTTATGGACGCACATTGAATTTTCCTCTGTGTAACTCCGTGCACCTCCGTATCTCTGTGGTGAAGAAAAAGTCTCCAAAAAATTCTCCACGAGTTAGGAAACCATATGGTTTCCTTTTATCTTCACATCACGAACACGATATGATCACCCGAAGAGACGTATTTCAGGCCATTGCCGATCCAACGCGGCGAGAGATCATCCATTTGCTGTCGCACCGATCGCACAACCTGTCCGGCGTCGTCGACCAGTTCAGCGTCAGCC
>DATCLO010000055.1:0-7416 GCA_036563875.1 Cyclobacteriaceae bacterium | reverse complement strand
CTCTTCAGGCGGGCTCGCGTAGTTTGTTCGGTTTCCTGGGCGACCAGGATGTGCTCTGCGCTGAAGTCGATGGTCTCGTCGAGGTACCCGGCCATCTGCGAGGCCATTTCACTCCGCTTCGCGCCATGCACAACGCGCGTTATCCGCCGCCGCAGCCCCTTGAGCAGGTAGTATCGGATACAGTTGGTGGGGCTGATGCTCTGCCGCCGATTCCAGAGTTCGACGAAAAGATCCTGGATACAATCGAGAACAGTTTCTCTGTCTTTAGTGAACTTAGACCCGTAGGCATAGAGCCCGGATACGTGGGCGCGAAAGATGGCGTCGAGCGCTTCCCTGCTGCCTGAACGGAAAGCGTCCCACACGAGTCGATCGTGTTCTGAGGTGCTGGAGCCCGGTCTAAGGAAAACACGGTCGGCAGCCACCAGGGGTTCCGGACGGAGGACGGCTTCCATTGGGTTGTTTGGTGCAGGTAAGTGAAAGTTAACGCAGGATTTTCGCGCATCCAAACGTTTGCAAACAAAAATGTTAATTGTACACTTAATGGCGCGTGTGTCCGATAACGCTTTCTTCAGGAATTGTGGGGTACACTAATCCAACCGGATCCAATCAAAATCCACGTAGCCTCCGCCCTCACGTGTGGCGTAATTGAAGAGACAGATCTTGTTCCCGGTAAAGACCGATAACGCGAAGCGCATGCGTAGCGTGTTGCCCAGGGGCTTGAATGTCTTGTTGTCGAGGCTATAGGAAAAGGTTGCTTCTCCCGTGTCGTAACGCGCGGTTGCCCGGAGGTAGATCGCATTTTGTTGCAATGGGGCTGACGCGATTTCGAGACCGTGGTTTTCCATGACGATGTAGCGTTGGCCGTCAATTTGCTTCACGCCGATAAACGCGTAAGGATCCTGGAAAATCGCCAGGCCGGCTACATCGCCATCACGCATATTTGCGAATTCCATGCGCGTAGTATAGACCGAAGGAACCGTTGCATCGTAGTTTGCGAACATTCGCTGTGTAAGGGTATTGCGCGCATCGCGCAAACCGGATACCGGTCTGCCGGTTATAATACGCATAAAGCCCGGTCGCGCCGTGAGGGACCACCGCGTGGTATCGGGATTGTGATTCCAGCCCCACTGCATGCCCAGGGTCGGACTGTCAAACTCATCAGACGTCGGCAGCGTGGTAATGGGATACGTCTTCCCGACATTTGGCTTTCTATATGTGATCACGCCCTTCCCATCGACGCCAACCATCGGCCAGCCGTCGACCCAGGTTACAGGCTGCAGGGAAGGGAAACGACCAAACGGACCGCGATCTGAGAACAGCATCGTCCACCACTCGCCCGTTTGCGTCTGGATCAATGCGCCCTGATGCACGCCGAAGTTGACATTGTCGGACGGGTCGCTTATGACGACCTTTTGTTCATACGGTCCATAAATGTTCTTTGACCGTAATGCTACCTGTATTCCATCGCGACCACCGTACGTGCCGTAGAGATAGTAGTAGCCGTTGATCTTGTACACGTGCATCCCTTCCAGTCCACGGCGGATGTCGCCCCGGAATACCAGTGAGTCCTTCCCAACGGGTTCAATGTTCTCATTTACTTCCGTGATGTAGATGTCGCTGTAACCGTGCGTTACATAGATGCGTCCGTCGTCGTCGAAGAACAAACCGGGATCATAAAAACCTTTCGGCAACTTGCGGATTGTCCATGGTCCCTCGGCTTTAGAAGCCGTGCAAAGAAACCCACCTTCGTCGAGCGTAATAAACAGCAAGTAGAACGTGCCGTTGTGATAGCGCATGCTCGTGGCCCACTGACCGTGACCATAGCGATTGCATCGGAAGTCGAGATTATAGCACGGATGGAAATCGAAACGCGGCACCGCGTTGCTGCAATATTCCCAGTTAACAAGGTCGTGCGACTTCAATATGGTGACCCCGGGGAAGACGAACATTGTCGTCGAAACCATGTAATACGTATCCCCTACGCGTATTACATCAGGATCCGGGAAGTCGGCGTTAATTACCGGGTTTGTGTAAGTGCCGTCGCCGTTATCACTGTGCCGTTTCTGCGCATGTGCAATGGTAAGGCACAGTGTGAGGGCGACGGCTGTGGCTATGGTAACAATTATCCGCAGCAATCAGAAATGCATTAAGTGTATGATGTACAATTATAACGATTTCAGGAAAATCCCGGAACTGAAAATTCACTTATGCTCCAATATTCATTTTCCCGGGTGAAATGTATCGTTCCTGGCCCCGCGTAGCGTACGCGTTTGCCGTCGTCGCGCTTGCCGTAGGCAGACACAAAGCCTCTGACATGGGCAAATCTGAGTTCAGGATCAATGGCAACGTCATGCGGAACGAATTTCCTTAGGCGTAGAGAAAGGTGTGCATCCTGGAAAGCACTGATGATTGCCGACATTGATATTCGATTGTGGCGCTTGCCTGACCATAGTACCTCGCGTGACAGCTCGTATCCTTCAATCTCCTGATCCCATTTTTTTCGATAAAGACAGGTAAGGAAGAACTGCGATTTCCGCCGGAGGTCGTAGTCGTGATTTGGGTGAAACTCTTCATAGATGAAGTGGTGCGTCATGCCGGGAATCCGGATGAGGTCCATCTCGTGAGGGAATAGCTCTTCCGTTAGGAACTTGTAAATGATCGCGTCGTCGTACTTGCAGAGGCAGTCCAGCGCTACGTCGTGTTCCCCCATAATGTCCAGCAAACGGTTCAACTCGGGACCGACTTGTTCCGGCGTTAGCGCTTCCAGGGCTTTGTACGGTGGCTTGCCAATGAATTCATAGACGGTCACCGACTTTGCATCGCGGTACTGTTTTTCAAATGCCTCGATGTACTTGAGCCAGTCGTTCTCGACATGCGGCGGAAGATTGGACGTGTCCGTTTCCTGCATGCCGTACTCCAGCTTAAGCTTGAGCTTAAGCAGGTTGTTCTCAGCGCGGAGCTCCTCCTCCGGGCTGAGTTGGGGGTCTTGTTGGTTTTTCATGAGATTGGGTTTTTTGTGTTTAAAATAAAACGTGAGGAGGGAAGATGAAAGGAAATAGGTCAAAAAATCACTATAGGCCTATTGCCTATGTATCGGAGGGGCTATGTGTAGACGCGATCTACCGCTGAGACCCCTGAATCTTGATGGGCTGATTACGGGATTTCCTTGATTGGATTAAAAGAATTGAGGATGGAGTGCCGGAATTCTTCACCACAGAGGCACGGAGTTACACAGAGATATTCTTAAGAGGTCCGCCTAATTCTGATGCAGCGAGGATCCACTGAAGAGCAAGGCGCCAAGGGTGCAGCCGTTCTAATCTAATGAGCGGGGTTTTACCAATGAGATGCATATACCGGGGCAAGATACAAATGCAATTTCAATCCAGAATTGAACCACATAGCTCACATAGGCTTCACATAGGTCACATAGAATGAGAAACCGGTTGTCAGAATGAATCTCTAAACGTTGAACGTACACAATTCAACCGCAAAGCGGCCACGGGCCTGCTTCACGGCAGCACGCTCAAAAAAAGAACGATACTCCAGCTTTCAAAAAGAACGGAATTCCTGGTGTGAAATGAATCTCTGACACGGGATCGGGTTCATGCCCCAGCCGCGACTGAGTGTCGAACTGCGCTTCCTTCCAGTCCTTATTCAACAGGTTTTCTGCAGCAATACTCACCTCAAGTGGTTTGCGTACGTATTTCACTACTGCATCCAGGAGAAAGTATCCGTGCGCGACTACACTGTTGTCTTCGTTGGCGGCCCGATCCCCCAGGTAGCGATAGCGAAGGGCAGCGTGAAGTCCGTTGTCAAGTTGTACGGAAAGTCCCCCAATCGTAGTGAACGTTGGCGCGAGCGGGATATAATCTTCACCTTCCAGCGTGTGCTTTGCCTTTGGATCGGTCCAGTTAACATCTGCGTCAACAAAAAGCCACGGCAATGCCTGATATCGAACGGACAAGTCTATACCCCTTCGGATTGTTTCCCCACTGGGCTCGACAACTCCTTCATCGCCAACGTAAACAAACTCCTGTTCGAGATCCAGCACCCAAAGTGCCGTGTTCAGAAGCAACTTATCTGTAATCTTGAAGTTTGCGCCTACATCCACACCAAGAGCACGGGGCAGTATTTCGTGTCCCTCCTGTGCTACAACCACACGCGTATCGTTTGAATGGAAACCCAATCCCGCCTTTGCGTATAAGTTCAAGCTTCGGGATGGGTTATAACTGAGTGCAAGTTTCGGACTGACTACCGCTCGGCTGACACTTTGCCGCTGGTATTCGGGCGACAATGCGTCGATATAGTTGAAAGTGAAATGATCAAAGCGTGCGGCAGCATTGATGCTGAGTCTGTCGTCTAATTGGATCGTTTCATTGACGAAGGCATAAATGTTTGTTTCATCAATGTCGCCATGAGCGATGTCATTGAGAAAATGGTGTCGCGACTGCGTGTGATAAAGGTGAATG
The DNA here is from genome assembly GCA_036563875.1 of Cyclobacteriaceae bacterium. Classification (GTDB taxonomy): domain Bacteria; phylum Bacteroidota; class Bacteroidia; order Cytophagales; family Cyclobacteriaceae; genus ZC4RG29. The sequence goes on along the minus strand of DATCLO010000055.1, from coordinate 2,947 downwards.
TCATTGATGTCATCATATCGGAAGCCGGCGCCGATTTCACTCCGCAGTGATTTTCCGACGAAAGGATGATTGATGGAATAGCTTCCCTTATATCCGTAGATTGCCCTCGACTCACTTTGGGTGATCTGATCGCCATTGACGGGATCGTTGAGGAAGAACGTGAAATTGGATACGAGGTTGAAATCGTATTTAGAGAAGAACAGTTGATTTTCAAACATGCCGCCGTTGTCATGCACTTTGACATGCGTCACCCAGGCGTTAGTACGGGAAGTTTCGCCACCTTCAGTTGGATCTATAGCACCGAACCGGGTAATGAGTCCGTCTCTCACTGCGCGTTCCGGTATCTGGCCCGAAGCATCCCATCGGCTGTTGAACGTTGAAAGGCCGATCGTCAATGCTTCCGAGTCGCGATATGCGTGATATTTGCCCAACAGGTTCAGGCGGTTGAAATGTTGGTTGGCTTCAAAAAAGCCATCGGTTCTAAAATACTCTGAAGCGATGTATGCCGAGTGTCTCCATTCGCTACTTTGCAGATCCATCAGTCGCACAGCGTTAACATTCCTGAATGTTCCGAACCGTCCGCCCTCAATTTTCACCATATTCTCTTCGAGAGTATTCCTGGTGAAGAACGAGGCATAGCCTGCTGTCGTCATGTTTCCTTTCTCCGCATAATAAGGACCTTTGTCGAAGTCGACGACGCGGACCAGCTCAGGAATCACAAAGTGCAGGTCGGAATACCCCTGGCCATGCGCGTGAGAAATCATATTTACTGGAAGGCCGTCAACTTCGAGGTTGATGTCTGTTCCGTGGTCGATGTCAAATCCTCGAAGAAAAATCTGTTCCGCTTTCCCTCCACCCGCGTGTTGGGCGATAAAGAGTCCGGGGATGATTCTCAGGATATCCTGTGATGTGTTTACCGGTCGGAGCCGAATATCCACCTGCGAAATCGTGTTGACGTCGCGGATTAGCTGATCGGTAATGACAACATCAGCGAGTACAAGTTCGCCGTGCTCCATGACGATGTTGATGGATTCAGTCTCACTATCCGCAATATTGACCGAAAATTGTTGGGACACATACCCTACCGAAGAGGCGTGGACTTCATACGTGCCGGCAGGAAGATGCTTTATTAAAAAACGACCGAGTTTGTCTGAGGTGGCGCCCTTACTTAACGACGGAATGTATATCGTTACATCCGACAGGGGTGTCATATGCGCATCTGTGACGGTACCGCTGAGGGTCCCCTGACCGAAGGCAGTGGAAAAATTGAACAAAAGCAGCGCTATGATCCACCCGCATTTCATCGGGGGCAAAAGTAGGAATTTCAGGATAAGGTGGAAATGTGATGGGATCAGCTGCAGCCGGGAAAGAAGGCGAGGAGATTATTTGATTAATTTTTGACTAATCTCGTCCCCGGGCGTGACGAACAAATCGAAAATTGATATCCAGGGGCAATTGATATTTTTGCTAGCATGAATAAAAGAGTCGTTCATTCGATCATGGGGGCAATTGTCTGTGCCCTATTTTGCTTTAAACCAGTGCAGCATTTTGGGCAAGCACGCCAGAACACGCCAGATCAAAAACACCGGGTAGTCATTTTAACCGACATCGAAGCTGATCCTGATGACACGCAATCTTTGGTACGGCTTCTCTTGTATTCAAATCAGATTGATATCAAAGGGATCGTTGCAACGACGTCGTGCTGGCAGAAGAACAGAATTGCGCCGGAATCCATCGAGAGGCTGATAAAGGCGTACGGGAAAGTTCAGCCCAATCTTTTGAAGCATGAAGCAGGTTTTCCAAATGCAGAACACTTGCTTTCGATTGTTAAGAAAGGGCTTCCGGTCTATGGTATGGAGGGAGTTGGCGATGGAAAAGACTCTGAAGGTTCTGATTGGATCATAAAAATTCTTGAGGAAAATGATGATCGGCCGCTGTGGATCTCCGTGTGGGGCGGTGCCAATACGCTTGCACAGGCGTTGTATAAAATAAAGAATTCAAAATCGAATGCTGAGGCGAGGAAGCTTATTGCAAAGCTCCGTGTTTATTCGATTTCAGATCAGGACGACAGTGGAATTTGGATCAGGAACACCTTTCCGAATCTCTTTTATATCGTTTCACCGGGTGATGATTATGGCACCGCGACGTGGAATGCGATGATGACTTATGTTAATGGGATTGACAATCGTACGATCAGCAATGAGTGGATTGCAGAAAACATTCAGCAAGAGCACGGTCCTCTCGGAGCACTGTATCCCGATGTTGCTTATGGCGTAGAAGGGGATACGCCCGCGTTCCTGTCACTGATACCGAATGGATTAAACAATCCTGAGCACCCTAATTGGGGAGGCTGGGGTGGACGCTATGAATTGTACAAGCCTGAATTCGTGAAACGACCGTTGGGTCGCTCCGGCGTTCCGCACGAGCCTGAGACCAGACCCATATGGACGAATGCGTCCGATACGTATACGCCCTACGTGACCTCAAAGTATGGTCGTGCCGTGCGGTTTGATACAACGACTTTCACTGGAAGCAAGGTGACCTTATGGCGTTGGCGAGATGATTTCCAGAACGATTTTGCCGCGCGGATGGATTGGTGTACGATGTCGTACGAAGAAGCCAATCACCCTCCTGTAGCAGTGTCCAATCAACCGGAGGAGATCACAATCAAGTCGGGCGAAGGCTTTTGGTTGGATGCGTCGGGCTCATACGATCCGGACGGTGATAATCTGAGTTTTCTGTGGTTTCACTATCCTGAGGCTGGCACCTATCGGGGGTCTATAGAAATGAGTGGCGCGGAAAACCTCGTAGCGCGTTGGGTAGTGGCTCCTAAGGTAACAAAGGAGGAGACGGCGCATTTTATTTTGAAGGTGACGGATAAAGGGACGCCGGCGTTGTCGAGGTATAGGAGAGTAGTGGTGAGAATTTTGCCGTAGTCTTTAACCAC
>DATCLO010000054.1:0-49260 GCA_036563875.1 Cyclobacteriaceae bacterium | reverse complement strand
TGACCTCGGCAGGTTAGGAGGAACACCCGCTGATAATCCTGCCATGATGGACCAGTCGCGATACTGGACGCAATCATATACCGAAGGCCTTGTCGTGCTTCAGATTTACAGAGGAAAATCTAAACGAGTGATTTGGGAAGCGGAGGGAACTACAAACCTGCACCCGGGTCAGGTGCAACGGGCGCTTGCCGGTTTGATTTCAAAAGCCTTAAGGAAGTTTCCTAAAAGCAGTACCGAATAGGCAGGAAGGCTAAATAAAAATGGGTAGAGGGAAACATCCGTCTACCCATTTTTTTATGAAGTCAGTTTATGGAAGGATAAATTTCACGCCAGCAAAAATACATAGCTGGTCGAAGTCGCTGATCGTATACTTTAATTCGGCAAAAGGCAGTATGTTATCATTGCTAACAGGGAAATTCGCACCAAGACCGAGATTAAGGCCTATTTCAGTATCGGACGCACTAGCAGAAAATCCCGGTATTGAAGGCCCGTCATACTTAACTTTTACGCTTGCGATGTTAAGCCCCAAAATACCGTACAAGTCGACGTTTTCTTGCAGGAAGTAGTAGTTGAAGTTACCATTGATTTCCCACATGGATGTCTTAACGTCTCCTTCTTTCTTGCCGAAGAAGAACACAAGCTGCGGGGAGATACCCATATTGTCTTTGATCATGAACTCTCCGACTGCGCCGAGGGCAAGACTTTCGATCTCGGACCCAAAACCCAGCAGACCGCCGATGCGTGTTTGTGCGGATGCCGTGAGAGAAACCACCGTTGCGAGCAATGCTGTAAATAGTACCTTTTTCATTGTATGTGTTTTTAAAAATTCCTGCAATTGTACGACAAATTTCAAGAAATATTCAACCCTTCACTGGAGATTGTATCTTTGAGTCCGCATGTACAAACTTATCCGTCCACTTCTGTTTCTCCTGGATGCGGAGAAGATACACCACGTTACGTTCCGCCTCCTACAATTTACGGGTAAACTCCCGGGTTTTGGCACTCTGATTCGATATTTATTTGATGTAAACGACAAGCGTCTGGAGCGCACTTTTGCCGGATTGACATTCAGGAACCCCGTGGGGCTGGCGGCCGGATTCGATAAGGATGCAAAGGCTGTGGATCCATTGTCCGCATTGGGTTTTGGTTTCATTGAAATTGGTACTGTAACACCAAAACCACAGCCCGGCAATGAAAAGCCGCGCCTGTTTCGATTGCCGGCAGATAGGGCGTTGATCAATCGTATGGGATTTAATAACGATGGCGCTGCTGCAGCGGCCCAGCGCCTGGCGAAACGTAAATCGAGGATAATCGTAGGCGGCAACATCGGTAGAAATAAGTCCACAGCAAACGAAGATGCACTCAACGACTATGTGCAGTGTTTTGACACACTGTATCCCTATGTGGATTACTTTGTTGTCAATGTGAGTTCACCCAACACACCGGGACTGCGAGAGCTTCAGGAACGCGAACCACTTAGCCGGCTGCTTGGTGAGATCAAGCGTTTAAGTCAGGCCCGCGAAGTACCGCGACCTGTATTGCTTAAGATCGCACCGGATCTTACGAACGAACAGCTTGATGATGTTGTCACCATTCTCAGGGAGACCGGTGCCGATGGTGTAATCGCCACGAACACGACGATCTCACGCGATGGACTCAAGACGCCTGCGGCGGAAGTGCAACGGATCGGCAACGGAGGATTAAGTGGCGCTCCTCTTCGACAGCGCGCCAATGAAATTGTACGCTACCTGCGCGGCCAACTGGGACCTGATTTCCTGATTATAGGATGCGGTGGAATACTGTCACCCGACGATGCCCTGGAGCGGCTGCGAGCAGGCGCAAATCTCATCCAGGTGTACACCGGCTTCATCTATGAAGGCCCCGGCTTTGCACGCCGCATCAATCGAAGACTGCTCGTGGAAACGGGCAGCTAGGCTTCCTATTCAACGCGCGTGAAGGTCAGTGTAAATTCTACTTTGCCCTCTATCTCACCCGCATCCGGTACGTCTACCATTCCTTCGTAGACGAACGACAGGACCATAGTGGTTTTAGTAAGGGTCACGATGTTAAAGGCATCGGCGTCGAAAAATTCGAGCTTCATGTCCCCACCAGGGATGATCTGCTTCTTATCAGCGGAATACTCCCAGGTGCCGTTAATGACATCGCCATCGGTCTCGACCGTAGCCGTACCATCGGCCCGCAGCTCGAGGAGAATATCAAAGTCATCCTCCGTTTGCTCGTATACCGCGACTGGCGAACCCTTAGGATAGAACTTTCCCTTGAGAGATTCGCCCTGCCACACACCTTCAATAGGTGCCGGATCTTCATCATCAGAACATGAGAGAAAACAACTGGCGACCAGAAGGGCGCCGGCGAGGTAAAGCAATTTCAGCTTCATGTTGATTGGTTTGGTCAAAAAATCAGAACGTGGTCAATACCTTCAAAAAATGGGTTTTGGCTCACCAAAATTAGGGATATAGATCGGAAAAGTCCTCCAATACAAGGGCGAAACCCGCCAAAAAATCGCCAGGAAGCAGGATTTGGGGGTAGGGAAGAGGAATTCGGGCAGGCCGATTTGTTAAGATTAAAACCTAATGATTATCCCTAATGATTAAGTCTCTATTTCCTTAAAACCTTGTAGCTAAATAGAAACACAAATCAATACCTCCCCGAATCCTCATGCCAAAGGTCGTAACTTTCTTTAATTCATCCCTATAACACCTGTAACAACGATTAGCACCAGCGTAACATCTTCTACGCAAGTTTGGAATTTCATCGAGAAACGACGGTTTCTTTATTCTTTACGTTGACATACCGCACTGCCTCTGCCCCTGCAACTGCACCGGCCCCTAACGAGCAGTGCCCTTTTCCGCGTAGGCCGAAGGAATAACCCCAAATTGTTCCTTAAAGCACTTGGTGAAGTAAGAAAGGCTATTGAAACCTACCTGATACGCTACTTGTGACACGTTATCCTGGCCCGCCTGGAGCTTTTCGGCGGCTATTTTTAATCGGATGGTGCGAATAAACTCTGTGGCCGACTTGTCCGTTAGCGCCTTGAGCTTACGGTGGAGCTGCATGCGGCTGATTCCCAGCTCCCTCTGGAGGTGTTCAACGGAGAAATCCGTATCCGACAGGTGGTCCTCAACCAACGCTACCAGCTTTTGCAGAAAGCGTTCATCCGCGTTGAGGTCATCCCATTGCTGGGATTTGAGCATGATTTTCCGTCCAAAATGATCGCGTAGCCTGCGGCGTTGGGTGATCAGGTTGTTGGATGCCGTCAGCAATTCGCGAGGCTCAAACGGCTTTGCCAGGTAGTAGTCAGCCCCGGTCTGGAGTCCTTCCAATCTACTATCAAGGTCGGCCAGGGCCGTGAGCATCAAAACGGGCACGTGACTCGTTACCTGTGATTCCCTCAACCTGCGGCATAGCTCTAATCCATCCATTTCCGGCATCATGATGTCGGTAATCACCAGGTCAGGTACAATTTCACTGCATTTGGATAGGCCTTCCTTTCCGTTCGTCGCCTCATCCAGCTCAAACTCGTCTTCCAGTATCCGCCGCAGAAACAGGCGAAGCTGTTCGCTGTCCTCTACAATGAGAACCACAGGGCGCTTGCTCTCATTGTAAGACTCCATTTCGATGTCGTAAGGCGTACTTGCCTGTGGTTCCTGCGGGGGCGACGGCGTGCTTGCTCCGGACACGTGAAGTGCCGCCGGCAATGAAAAAGTAAATCGGGTTCCGTCCTGATCGGACGTTACGTGAATGGTGCCACCATGAATTACCGCCAGCTCCTTCGAGAGCGCGAGGCCGATGCCATGGTTCGTTCCCGACCCGTTGCTTTCTCCCTGGGAAGGTTTCCGCTCAAAGATCGTTTCCAGTTGTCCTGCCGGTATGTGGATGGCACGGTTTGTTACGGTGATCGTGAAATATCCCGACGACATACCGGTGCGTACCTCGATGGTTCCGGAGGGGGGACTGAATTTTATGATGTTCGACATCAGGTTGATCAGGATGGTCTCCACCTTCGTCGCATCGAAGGCCATCATGAAAGGTTCAACCGGAATCTTGACGTCGATATCAAGCTGCTTTTGACCGGCGAGCGAATGGAAGCTCGTTGTTGTCGTTCGAACGAGTGAGGTTATATCACCCCTCGAAAGTTCAAGGTTGAGAACACCATCATTGAGACGCGACAACTCGAGCAGATCATTGATCAACTGAAGCAACCGCTGTCCATTCGAGCGCATCAGCTTGAGTTGTTCGAGGTCGTCAGCGGAATTGGTCTTGCGAATCATTTCCTCGAGCGGTCCCAGTATCAGTGTAAGCGGAGTTCTGAACTCGTGTGACAGGTGAGCGTAGAATTGCAATTTAAGCCGATCGACTTCGCGGATTTTTTCTGCTTCGAGACGCGCAATTGTTGCCTGTACGAGCTCTTCTTCCGCACGGGCCTTCACAATCTTGTTCGAACACAGCGCGGCAATGATGGTAAGGATGCGAAGGTGGGTTTCCGTAAAGAAGTTCTTCTGCGGATGTTCCGAGTCGATTACTCCTATTACCTTGTTTTCATATATAATCGGTACGGCAATCTCGGAAAAGCGCCGTTCATCATCGACGATATACCGGGGGTCTTTTGATGTGTCGTTCACTACTTCCGCAACACCGGTTTCCGCCACCGTTCCCACAATGCCCTTTCCAATAGGTATCGTGATCACGTTAGCGATTTCGAAGGCTTCGGGATTCTTGGGACCATACGCAGCTTTTTGCTCAAGCAAATTCTTTTCTTCGTTGACGAGGTAGATTACACAGTCGGTGAATTCCAGCTGCGAGATACAATTCTTTGCCACGTCCCACAGAATTTCTTCTACGGTGTTCTTGCCATAGAGGCTTGTCGCGAAATAGGCAATGATCCTTTCCGATTCACGCGATGCTCGAATAACCTGCTCATTCCGCATATTCTGACGCGCGTACAACATGAAATAGAACAGCGCTGCGACTACGGAAAGAACAAACGTGAGCGCAATATTGGCATAATAGTATTCGAGCTGCTCCTCGGGTGTGAGCGCGAGGGTGAACAATCCGTAGTCGGTTAGTTCGAGTGTCAGAAGACAGAGAAGCGAGAAGGCAATGGAAAAGATGAGACTTCGTTTTTCTGTTAGGTCGAAGATCAGAACGGCCCCGAAAATTATCGGGAGGATGAGCAGTTGCTCGCCCGTCGAGCGACCGAACGCTGATGCGGCAAGGAATACGTAAATGTTTGCGCCCAGGAACAGCAGATGCTTGGCGATAAAGAACTTGTTCTTGCTGTTGAGCCAGTATGTTGCAACGCAAATCAGGAAGAATATTCCGGTGGAAATTCTGAGGAGCGGGGGATCGGGAGGAAATATGAACAGGTGGGGGAAAGAAGAGATCGCCGCCATAACCGCGAACAATGCGGTGAGATCCTTTCTCCTGGACAGTTCAAAGGACATGGCTGGATGATTGACAATAGCAAATCAATAGTAAATGGTAAGTTAGTGAAAATGTGGAGTTGAAGCCGCTCAACGGGCTATTTTAAATGTTTTTCCGTAGTTTTGCGAATTCAATACGATGGCGAAAAACACAGCTAAGTCAAATACCTTCAGGACCTCAAAAGAGAAAAAGGACAAGGCGAAGAAAGCGAAATTCAGTTTCGGATTTTTTAAGGACCCGAGGTTAAAGCTTGCTTTTGGATTTTTCCTGCTCCTGGCCTCTGTTTTCCTCCTTACCGCCTTCATTTCATACCTGTTCACAGGGAAGGCCGATCAAAGCATCGTAACCGCCGGAGGGGATATGGCGCTGATCGAGTCTGGAAAGGAGGCGAGGAACTGGCTGGGTCTTTATGGCGCCATTGTCTCTCACGCGTTTATTTTCCGATGGTTCGGCGTGTCTGCTTTTTTCATCCCGCCGCTCCTCTTTGCGTGGTCTTTCAAGTTGCTGTTCCAACGCTCTATTGTACGTCTCGGCGCTGTCTTCACCTTTTGCCTTTTTGCCACGCTGTGGTTGTGCCTTTTGCTGGGCTACATGACGCGACTCAATGATGCTCCTGGTGAATGGGCCTTTCTCGGCGGAGGCCTTGGCGATGCAATGGCAGAAGTTTTCCAGAGCATGTTCGGCTGGGGAACATTTTTAATCCTCATCCTGTCGCTCTTTGTATTTGTCATTTACTTCTTCAACGTTACAGCACTCAATGTTCTTCAGCACAGGAACCCTAAGCCGATGGGCAACGATGCCATCGTTGAAGATGAGGTTAAGTCATCAGGTTATACTGATGAGGGGGACAACTGGCCGGAAATTGTGGCGAAGACAGCGGAAGCTGAGCCAGCTCCTGATGTACGACCAGCGCGTGAACCTCAACCCGGGCCAGAACCTGACCCTGAAACACAAGTTGAAGTTCAGGTACCAGTAGAAAAGGTGTCGCCTGCCGACAAGAGCATCGATCTTGAAGTCGATAAAACGGTTGCGCCCAAAAAGCAGACTTCGGCCGATCCTGTGTTCACCGTCGAGGAACGAACGGAAACGGAAAAACTTGCCGAACAACTTGTCGACGAACAGGGGTTGTATGATCCGACCCTGGATCTCAGCAGCTATAAATTTCCGCCGCTCGAGTTGCTGCGCGAATATGAACCAAGCAAGGTTCAGGTTACCCAGGAGGAGCTTAATCAGAACAAGGATCGGATTGTCGCGACGCTTATCAACTTCAAGATTGGAATACAAAGCATCAAGGCGACGATCGGGCCAACTGTAACGTTGTACGAAATCGTGCCTGACGCGGGGATCAAGATTTCGCGAATCAAAAATCTTGAAGATGACATCGCGCTGAGTCTCGCAGCGCTCGGCATCCGCATTATCGCGCCGATTCCCGGAAGAGGTACGATCGGGATAGAGGTTCCGAACAAGAACCGCGAGATGGTCAGCATCCGCTCCGTTTTGAGTACGGAGAAATTCCAGAAGAGCGACATGGAGTTGCCTGTGGTGTTGGGCAAGACCATCTCGAACGAGGTGTTCATCGTAGATCTTACGCGTATGCCTCACCTGCTTGTTGCGGGTGCCACAGGTCAGGGGAAATCGGTGGGCCTGAACGTGCTGTTAACTTCGCTGCTGTACAAGCGTCACCCTTCGCAACTGAAGTTCGTGCTGGTCGACCCGAAGAAGGTCGAGATGTCGCTCTTCGCGAAGATCGAACGTCATTACCTTGCCAAACTCCCCAACAGCGAGGAGGCGATCATTACCGACACACGCAAGGTGGTTCACACGCTCAACTCGCTTTGTATTGAAATGGAAAACCGGTATGAGATGCTTAAGGACGCCGGTGCCAAGAACCTGAAGGAATACAATGCAAAGTTTGTTGCCAGAAAACTAAATCCGAAGGAAGGGCACAGGTTCCTTCCGTATATTGTGCTGGTGATCGACGAGCTTGCCGACCTCATGATGACCGCCGGTAAGGAGGTCGAAACACCCATAGCACGTCTTGCCCAGTTGGCCCGGGCCATTGGAATACACCTCGTCGTGGCCACGCAGCGGCCATCGGTAAACGTCATCACAGGGGTCATCAAGGCCAACTTTCCGGCACGACTTTCCTTCCGGGTAATATCCAAGGTCGACTCCCGGACCATCCTCGACACCGGCGGGGCTGACCAACTCGTAGGGATGGGCGATATGCTCTTATCGAACGGATCCGATATTATGCGTCTCCAGTGTCCGTTCATTGATACCCCGGAAATCGAGCGGGTTGTAGACTATATCAGCTCCCAGCGGGGATACGATTCAGCCTACCTTCTGCCTGAATTCGAGGGAGACGACGAAGGCGGCGCCGCCAGCGTCGACCTCGCGGAACGGGATGCCCTTTTCGAGGATGCTGCGCGCCTTATTGTACAGCACCAGCAGGGCAGTACGTCCCTAATCCAGCGGAAATTAAAGCTGGGCTATAACCGGGCGGGCCGGCTTATCGACCAGTTGGAGGCAGCAGGGATCGTCGGACCGTTCGAGGGCAGCAAAGCCCGGGAGGTCCTGATCCGGGACGAGGTTAGTCTGGAACAATTATTGAATGAACTGAAGGAAAAACACGGACAATTATAACTTTGCACCTTACTATCAAGCACAAAACAGAGTCATGAAGCACCTCATTCTCAGCATTTTTCTGGTATTCGTAGCGGGGAAGACTTTTTCGCAATATGACCCCAAGGCCCTGGAGACCCTGGAGGCAATGAGCGCAAAACTGAAGGCGATGGGAGCGTTCGAGGCCAATTTCACGTACCGCCTGACCAACGATGTCGATAATATTAATGAGGAGTTCAAAGGTAAGATGACCGTAAAAGGCGATAAGTACCGCCTTACCCTTCCCGAACAGGAGGTCATTAACAACGGAACTACCCTTTGGACGTACCTGCCCGACGCCAATGAAGTGAACATCGATAACTACGACCCAAATTCTGAGGATGTCAACCCCTCAAAGATTTTTGAGATATATAAAAAGGACTTCAAGTACCTCTACCTTAAGGATGAAACCATCGGTGGCGTGTTGTGCGAAGTAATCGACCTGGTTCCGGAAAAGAAGGACGCACAGTTCTTCAAGATCCGAATGAACATTTCGAAGAAGGACAAGCAAGTGAAGAGTTTCACGATGTTCGACAAGGGAGGCAACCGTTATACGTATTCCATAACAGAGTTCAAGTCTAACATCAACGTGGACGACTCATACTTCGCTTTCGACCCGAAGAAGCACCCGGGTGTTGACATCATTGACCTGCGTTAAGAACACTCGGCCGGAATGAACCGTCAGCAACTCTTTGACAGGATCCGGCAGAAGGGTTCGTATCTGTGCATTGGTCTGGACACGGACATCCGGAAGATTCCACAGCATCTGCGCAATAGTGATGATCCAATCTTCGAGTTCAACCGCCAGATCATTGACGCGACTCACGAGTATTGTGTAGCGTACAAGCCTAACGTCGCGTTTTATGAATCACTGGGGCCTTCCGGTTGGCAAAGTCTCGAGCGAACTCTCAAATATATTCCGAACGGAATTTTCACCATCGCCGATGCAAAGCGCGGCGACATCGGCAATACATCATCATTGTACGCACGGGCCTTCTTCGAGCAAATGCAGTTCGATGCAGTGACCGTCGCGCCTTATATGGGTGCAGACTCGGTCGAGCCTTTTCTCGCATTCAAGGACAAGTGGACGATCCTTCTCGCGTGTACATCAAATCCCGGCAGCAACGACTTCCAGATGATTGAGTCGAAGGCTACAGGCAGACCGTTGTATGAAGAAGTAATTATCAAGGCGCGTGAATGGGCTGGTCCCGATCAATTAATGTTCGTCGCCGGCGCGACTGCCCCCGAGCGCATCAAGAGCGTGCGTCATCTTGCTCCTGATCACTTCCTGCTCGTTCCAGGTATCGGCGCCCAAGGGGGAAGCTTGTCGGCCGTCTCAGAGGCTGGCATGAACAAGATGTGTGGGTTACTCGTGAACGCGACACGGTCAATATTATACGCATCCAACGGAGAGGATTTTGCCCACGAAGCAGCAAAAGAGGCGAGGCGTTTGCGTGGTGAAATGAGCTCTTATTTAGAACGATTTCTTTAAAGTTCCTGCTGCCTACTGCCTACTAATACCCCGCTACTCCACCATCCGGCGATCTACTATCCGCATGTCCGCTTAGCTCGCCCTTTGACGCATCCATTACGATCCCCATCGCTGCTCCTTGTTGTCGGATCTGACGGAAGGTATGTCCCATCTTTGAAAGAATGGCTCGGGTGTCGTCGTTGAGACTGTACTTTTCATAAGTGACGACATCAGGAAGCCATTGATGATAGAATCGTCCCGCTTCAATGGCTGTCGCGATGTCCATTTCGTGATCCACGACGTTGAGGATAACCTGGAGGACAGTGCCGATGATGGACCTGCCGCCGGGACTTCCGACGACCATAAACAACTTCCCGTCCTTCGCGAGTATCGTCGGTGTCATGCTCGAAAGCATTCGCTTACCTGGGGCGATGAGGTTGGGTGGTGTGCCGATCAATCCTTCCTCGTTCGTCAGACCCGGGACAGGATTGAAGTCACCCATTTCATTGTTAAGAAAAAAGCCCAGGCCGTCTGCCACGATCTGTGAGCCGTACGCATACTCCAAAGTGTAAGTGAGTGATACAGCATTGCCTTCCTTGTCGACTACAGAAAGGTGTGTGGTACTTGGACTTTCATAAACCTGAGAGAATTTCACTGGATCGCTTACGGAGACGGTGTCCAACTTAATGGTGTTTCTCAAAGTGTCAGCATACGATTTTGAAATCAGGCGATCCACGGGTATGTCCGGGTTGAAGTCGGGATCACCCAGGTGAAGCGCGCGGTTGGCATATGCCCTGCGCATGGCCTCACTCACAATATGAACAAAGGTTGCGGAGTTGTGTCCGTATGCTTTCAAATCAAATCCTTCGAGAATGTTCAGCATTTGGATCAGCGTAATGCCGCCAGAGCTTGGCGGTGCCATCGAGTAGATTTCGTAATCGCGGTACGTTCCTGTCACAGGCTTCCGCTCTTTTGCCTCATATTCAGCCAGGTCCTTCAGCGTGATGATGCCCCCCTGTGATTCGATGAACGAAACGAGCATTTCAGCCGTCTTCCCGCGGTAGAATCCGTCCTTTCCCTGGCGTTTGATGCGCGCAAGCGTGCGGGCAAGATCAGGCTGACGCCACCTTTCACCGGGTTGATACAACGTCGTGCCATTCCGATACATCACGGCAGCTGTTGACGGGATCATTTTCCACCTTTGTTCATGCGACACGGCATCATGGTATAGCCCGTACGTGTACGAAAAGCCTTTTCGGGCAAGGCGTACGGCCGGTCGTACAATCCGTGACCACGGTAATTTGCCATACAGCTGATGCGCATCGTAAAGGCCGGCAACGGTACCGGGAACGCCAACGGCGAGGATACTCAAGTGATTAAGGTCTTTGATCAGGTTTCCACTTTCGTCCAGGTACATCGTTGGCGTTGCCGATGCAGGAGCCTTTTCGCGGAAGTCGAAAGTCGTGACCTCACCTGAATTTTTGCGATACACAATAAACCCGCCGCCACCAATGTTACCGGCGGAGGGCCAGGTAACGGCCAGCGCAAACGCTGTAGCGACAGCTGCATCGATTGCATTGCCACCGTCTTTGAGAACTTCTTCACCAACATCGGACGCAATTTGCGATGCCGACACAACCATTCCGTTGCGCGCAAATTGCTGTGCGGCCGCTGTAAAGGCCAACACCAAAAGAAACACTGACAGATACGTTCGCATGCCTTGACCTTGAGCGTTCAAAGTAGGTATTTTTGAAATCATTTGGAATCGTCCGATTCCCTCGTTAGCAATCATTCGCATAACAATAAAAAAGACCCTCAATGACAGAAGCATTCGTTCAATACGTGTGGCAGTTCCAGTATTTCGACAAAAAGGAACTGTGCACTACCTCGGGTGATACCGTCGAAGTATTTAACCCAGGTTCACCCAATCATGACGGCGGACCGGATTTTCTCAATGCGAGAATCAGGATTGGCGACATCGAGTGGATTGGAAACGTTGAAGTACACGACAACGCTTCTGGCTGGCGCGATCATCACCACGACGAGGATCCGGCCTATGACAACGTGATTCTCCATGTAGTCTGGTCGTTTAATCACGTAGCCGTACGAAAAGACGGCTCACCGCTTCCCACGGTGGTGCTGGGCAATCGTGTCGACCGCGGCATGATCCTTAGGTACACGAAACTTCTTTCCACACGTTCGACGATTCCATGTGCTGCCCGCTATCCGTTCGTCGATGTGGATACCAGATGCACCATGATGGAACATGCTGCGATGTTGCGCCTGCAGGAGAAAGCTGCAGTTTGTCGCGATATGTGGGAACGCTGCAACAATGATTGGGAAGAAACGTTGTACCAGTTGCTTTGTCGCAGTTTTGGATTTAAGGTCAATGCCGAGCCCATGGAGCAACTGGCTCGCGCGCTCCCGTTCCGACTCATACTCAAACACAGCAACAACCTGCTCCTGGTTGAAGCGTTGTTTTTCGGAACGGCAGGATTCCTGGATATGGGCTACCGCGACACGTATTTTCTTCGTCTCAGGCAGGAATATGAGTGGCTGGAAAAAAAGTATGGCCTCGATTCCAAGAAGCTGAAGCCATCGCAGTGGCGGTTTCTTAGAATGCGGCCCGCGAATTTTCCCACACTGCGACTCGCACAGCTGGCCGCCGTTCTTCATCATCATCCTCGCATCTTCTCCGTCGTTCGCGACGCCAAACATCTTAAGACACTTCGTTCTATATTTGTTGCACGACAGTCCGATTTCTGGTTACGACATTACCGGTTCGGCCTTCGTCAAAGCAAAACGATCGCGCCGATGGGCAATGCCAGTATCGACAACATCATCGTCAACGCCATTGTACCCCTTCTAGCTGCCTACGGGTCAACCATGGATGAACCCTTCCAGGTCGATAAAGCGGTTGCCTTTCTGAAAGCTATCCCTGCGGAGCATAATTCAATCACCCGCAAATGGAGTGCACTGGGTGATCCCCCCGGATCAGCTTTTGATTCGCAGGCGCGGATCGGTCTATACAAGATCTTTTGTCGAGCGCGCCGCTGTCTTGACTGCAGTATAGGGTCATCCATTGTGAAATCTCCTCAAGGATGATGGTCGGCTACATACTTGCGCTTGTTCTCATCGGAGGTCTTATCGGATTGCACTACCGTTTAAACCGTAGCGTGTTGACATCCTGGTATTGGCCAGCACTTGCTGTGAAAATTTTGGCAGGACTCGCGGTGGGATATATGTATGCAATATACCATGACGCTGGCGATCCGATAAACTTTTCCAGGGATGCAAGCTATCTGACCAGCATCGCCGGAGAAGATCCGTCGCGATACATTGAGTTCCTGTGGAGCGGACACATGCTTGAGGGCTTTGTCAACGATCAGCCGCGTTCAGTATTCATGGTGAAAGTTCTCAGCCTGATTTATCTGATCACGTGGGATAACTTCTGGATTGCGTCGGTCTACATATCCTTCTTTTCTTTTATCGGCGCGTGGTTCCTCGTACGCGTGGTCACGACCCGCTGGCACGTCCAGATTCCTGCGGTGATTGCATTCCTGTTTTGGCCCAGTATTGTGTTTTGGACTTCCGGTATATTGAAGGAAGCTATTGCCATACCGTGTCTCTATATTATGGTGGGCTGCGTGCTTATCATTAGGGATCGTCCACGAAGCGTCTATGCGTGGTTGGGCCTTATCCTCGCCTCATGGCTGGGTTGGAAACTCAAATACTATAACGTAGGGGTTTTCCTTGCATCAGGACTTACCGCATTGCTCGTTCAGTACATGATAAGCGTTCTTCAGATTGTCAATCGATACGGACAGGCGTTGTTGTGGTTGGTGGTGTTCGGTGTGCTTACGGGAGGGGTAACGTTCCTTCATCCAAACTTTGACCTTCAGTGGCTACCTGAAGTTGTTGCCTACAATTACCGCCTGTCACTTGAAATGTCTGGAGGTTTAGGTGCGATGGAATTTCCTGGATTGGAAGCCTCATGGACGAGCATTGCGTCGCACGCGCCCAACGCACTGTTTTCGGGATTGTTTAGACCTTTCCTGTGGGAAGCGAATTCATTGCTGGCGATCGCCGGCGCCATTGAGAACCTCGTACTTCTCGTCTTGTTTCTTTGGGCTATCTTCCATTTCCTGCGTAACCCGCGTTGTAATGAGCCCTTGCTGTTTATGGCAGCGGCTGTCGCGATTCTGATCCTCGGCGTTGTCTTGCCATTGTCTACGCCTAACTTCGGAACGCTTTCTCGCTATCGCGTCGGGTACTTGTCGCTTTTTGTATTCTTCACACTTAGGGGCATTCCTCTGCCCCGAATCAGATGAGTAAATAATCAGTTAACTTTGCCCGGATTATTGTTTTGCGAAGCGTATGGACAACCCTGTAATCATATTTGGTGCAACCGCGCTGGGACGGCAGGCGCGCATGATCTTCGAAGAGAATGGAAATACCGTCTACGGATTCCTGGACGATGAGAAGAGCCGGCACGGTAGCGACATTGACGGCGTATCGGTACTAGGATCGATGGATGACGACGGATTTCTGAAGTTCATTGGACGCAAGTGCGAAGCGTTTGTTGCCGTCGATGATTATCCCCTTCGAAAAAGTCTCGTCAAGATGCTGCACGAAAAACGGCATGTGCAGCCCGTAAACTGTGTTCACAAGACCGCCATAATTCCGGATGTAGCGTCAATCGGTCACGGTAATCTCATCGATATGGGCGTCATGATGGGAGCTGGTGCATCGTTGGGCAGCCACTGCCTGATTCATGCCGGAGCAGTCATTGGGTCTGAAGCAACCCTGGGTGATTTCGTTCAGGTAGGTGTCGGTGCACGGATCAATTCCAATGTGACGATTGCGGATGAGGTGTTCATCGGCTCCGGTGTTGTGATCGTCTCAGGCATCACCATCGGAAAAGGTGCAAGGATAGGAGCAGGGTCAGTCGTGATACAACCTGTTGAAGCAGGGCAAACCGTTTTCGGCAACCCTGCGCAGGTCGTAAAGGCATAGCATGGGCAGCATACCTGCATCGAGCCTTCTTCTCAATCCCGACGGGAGCGTCTATCATTTAGGACTGCTTCCACATCACATCAGCGATGTGATCATCACAGTAGGCGATCCCGATCGTGTCGATCAGGTGGTGAGGCATTTTCATCGCGTTGAATTCCAAAACAGAAATCGGGAATTCGTCACCAAGACGGGTAAATGGGGCAGTCGACGCATAACCGTGCTAAGTACGGGAATCGGAACGGACAACATTGAACTTGTGATGACAGAGCTCGACGCGCTCGTCAACGTCGATCTCCGGAAACGCGAACCCCTCGAGCAAAAGCGAAAGCTTCAGATCATTCGCATTGGCACTTCCGGGTCGTTGCAGCCCGACATTCCCGTTGGAACGCACCTCTATTCCGACTATGCCGTGGGTCTTGATGCCATGATGGCGTTTTACCACTTAAAAATGACTGACTCGGAACAGGCGCTGGCGCTGGATCTGTACGACAAAATACAACTTCCCCTTCGGCCTTACGTTGTGCAGTGTTCTCCAGGCCTCCGCGACCGCATCGGAACCGGAATGATACGGGGTAACACGGTCACAGCACCCGGATTTTTTGCGCCCCAGGGGCGAACGGTGCGCATACCGATTCGTTATTCCAACCTGCTTAGCGACATGAGTGCGTATCGAGCTAAGATTGGTGATGCTGAATTTCGTCTTACAAATTTCGAAATGGAAACTGCAGGCTATTACGCCATGGCGCGACTGCTGGATCACGATGCGCTTAGTGTGAATGCGATTATTGTAAGTCGCGTAGAAGGCGGAGCATCCCATGATCCGAAACGCGTCGTTGACGCGTTGATTGAAGAAGTTCTTGCGCGACTCTAGCGGTCCAAAAACTCCCACTTCGGGACCATTGTGGGCCTGCATTTTTCCGGATCGGGAAAAATTTCCTGTGTTGACGAAAATTCCTGATTCGGGCGAAAGATTTTTTTGCCCTTCCAGCGCGTTATCTGTTGCCATATGTCCGATCCCGACAGGAGCCGTTAGTTGGGCATCACAATTGTATTATTTTGAGCATCCGGACTTGGGCGGAATTGTGTGTGATGCGATCTCCGGTGTACCGCAAAATCACGCGGGATACTGAAGATAAAGGGGATTTAACCCAATGATGATGCCCATGATCTCTACTTCCCGGAAATGGCTGGCTTTAATCATAGTGTTATCGTCAATGGGCTGCTCGGATTCGATGCAGCACCTGGCGAAGACATCCCCTTCCTCACCGCTGGAGCGTGCGCTCGTTGAACTGCTCCGCGACTCAACCATTGTGAGGCCAGAGTCGCTGCATTCGTGGTGTCAGGTAGACGATTTTTATACCCTAAGGAATCACCGTCTGCTGTGGTATAGGGATAACAAAGTCAGCGCGCTCGCTGATTCCATGCTTGCTATCCTCTCGCGCGTCGAATATTCGGGACTAAGACCTGAAGACTATCACTACGACGAGATCAGCATGCTGGCTTTCCGGCTGCACAACAGCAAAGTCGACGTGTATTCAGTAGCACATCTGGATCTCCTGCTCACCGATGCCTTGTTTTCCGTTGCCAGCCACCTTCGGCATGGCAGGGTAGAACCCGATAGCGCGGGCTGGCACAAGCGCACTATCGAATCTGACTCTGTCATACTGAACGCCATAACGCAGGGAATCAGCCGTAACCGTCTATCCGGCGCCCTTGCAAGTCTTGAACCATCCTCGCGGACCTACAAAGCGCTCAAGAGCGCATTGAAAGAAAGACTTGATTCATTGACATCACCGGACCCGACGATCGATCGTGAAGCGCTGGAGCGTGAGGTGGCTGACCTCAGCCTGAGCCTCGAACAGTGGCGTTGGGAAAGCAACGCGCCGGAAGGAAGATATCTTTTGGTGAATATTCCGGCCTACAGACTTACACTGGTGAACGATGACTCTGTCGAGTTCGAGTCGCGTATTATCGTCGGTGCACCATATTTTCCAACGCCTATTCTCGACGGAACAATTACCAATTTCGTAACGTATCCCGCCTGGAACGTACCGCGGCGCATCGCCACCCGCGAACTTTTGCCCCAGATACGTGCTGACTCGTCATACCTCGCCGGGCACCAGTACCGCATCCTGGATGTTAACGGCAACGAAGTTCATCCTGATTCAATCGATTGGCGACCACTGGGAGAAAACTACTTTCCCTACCTCGTGCAGCAGGTTCCGGGCCCATACAATGCATTGGGACTCGTTAAGTTCAACTTCGTAAACCCGTACAACATTTATCTGCATGATACTAACGCACGATACCTTTTTGCGACGAAGTACCGCGCGTTAAGTCACGGCTGCATTCGGGTCGAGCGCGCTCTGGAGCTGGCGCGGCATCTGGTATCAGTCGACAATCCGTGGTGTTCGGTGAACGATTTTGACCGGTTCATGCGGGAGGAGTTAAGTAAACAAGTAAGCGTCGTGCCCTTACCATTGCGCATCCGGTACATTACCTGCGAGGCTTTGACAGACGGCACAGTGGTGTGTCATCGCGATGTTTATGGTCGCAACATCAGGCTCGCAGAGGCGATCAATTGCCGCAATACGCCACCGACGTTAGCCGTAAATCGAGTTGAGGATTCCAGCGAGGCGGATGCCTGCCTGTAAGAGGCGTTGTCGTACCATGGGCATATGCTCGTATGAATACCGATACCCCAGACGGCCATCGCCGATCTCGTAGATTTTGTTCCGGTATGCCTTGCTCTCTTCTGCCCACACGAGTATGCCGGACTGCTGCCATTCTTTGATTTGTTGTTCTCTGGGTCGTTTTAAGGAAGCGGCGAATTCTGTGTAACTCAATTTGGTATCATCGATCATGTCAGCGTCCCACACTCTGTGCAGGTTGCTCGGATGGTTAAACCAGGACACACGTGCGTCGTTGCCACCGCGGTCTTTGCCATTGCCGACGTGCAGTGGCATATGAAGATCACCCACCAGGTGAATAAGAATGAATACACGTTCCCGTTCTTCGGCGGGCGAGAGTGATCCGCTGCGCAGCTCATCGATTACACGGTTGAGTGTTGAGATGATGTCGCCTGCCGGGTTCTTCTCTGCATCGGCATAGCTCATTCCATCTGGTATCGTTACCCAATGCCAGTCGGCCATATGGTCGTAAGCCGGGTCCGACCTTACTTCGTCCATCCACGTAGCCACCATCGCGATAGACTGACCATCCAGTACCTGGGCCAGGCGGGCACGGGCCTTACGGGTAAGATATTGTTCGGCCACTGCCCCCACGACACGGTGACCGGTAGGCCCCCAGGAAAGGGCAGGTCCGGTCGCGGAAATGAGAAACAGGAATACGGCAATGACTGTCTTCATATCGGTTTGGATTTGAGGACACAACCTAATGAATTCTCACCATACTTAAATCTGCAGACTTTTACTTTACCTTTGTGGTGCGTAACCGCAAGCTATGGGAATGGAAATTACGCTCACCGCGTGTCACGTGGCCAAGCAATTAGACCTCAAAGGGATACGAACCGTTTTGGAAAAGCCTGCGGCGGAAGCGTCCTCCGAGCTCTTCTATTCCTTTCCGGGCAATCGTTATCAGTACTACTTTAACTACGGCATCATTGTCTTTTGCGGCTACACGAACGAAGAAATGGAGTCTGCTATAAAGGCGGCTAGTCCTTTTTTTCGGTTTTCGGTTAACCATGTCACGCGGGATGAATTCGGCGTCCTTCATGAGGAAGGCGTAGGCGTGCGTTTTGAATTTCACCGCGTCATTCTGGGCAACCTTACCGACGAGGTGTATCGCATCGTCATGTTTAACCTGGCGCAGTCGGTAGCGCTCGACTACTATGCGAATACTGCGGAAAACCTCCTGATGGAAATCAAGGGTTTTACGAACCAGATGGAACGAAGGGGAACGCTTAGCATCCGAAGGAAAAACATGATGCGATTCCTCGGTCGTGCGCTGAATACACAAAATGAAATTGTAGAGAACATTTACATTTTCGACGTACCCGACCTGGTATGGGAAAATGAATACCTGGACAAACTTCATCAGGGGCTCATTCAACATTTCGACTTACGGACGCGCTTCCGGGGCGTCGAATACATGATGCGCATGATTGACGCCAACCTTGAGGTCTTTTCAGAAATCCTAAACCAAAGGGAGAGCAGTCTTCTTGAGATCATTATCATCCTTCTGATCCTCGTAGAAGTAGTCGACTTCTTTATCAGCAAATTCGTTTGAGCCCCCATGCGGAAAGACCTTGTGCTTGAATTTGATATTGACGCTCAACCCGACGACGTCACCTGCGGGCCTACCTGCCTTCAGGCGCTTTACCGGTACTACAACGATGAGGTACCGCTCCGTCAGGTCGTGCACGAGGTAAAGCAGCTGAAGAATGGAGGTACACTCGCCGTAATGCTGGGCAATCACGCCCTGCGACGTGGATACAAAGCAACGATCTACTCCTACAACCTGAATCTTTTCGATCCTTCCTGGGCCGGGTTCTCGCGCAAAAAGATCATTGAGAGGCTCAAGCGGCAGATGGCGTTCAAGTACAAGAGGAGGAAACTACAGATAGCCTCCAAGGCGTATATCCAGTTCCTGGAGGAGGGGGGAGACCTGCAGTTTGCTGAACTGGATGCCGAACTTATCAGCAGCTACTTGGCGCGATCCCGCCCCATCCTGACGGGTCTAAGTGCTACATATCTGTATGGCACGCAGCGTGAAGTGCCCCAATTCGATATTTACGATGATATCAAGGGCGAGCCGGCTGGCCATTTCGTAGTGATCAGCGGTTATGACGAAAAGAAACGTTGCGCATACCTGGCAGACCCTATGACACCAAACCCGATCGGCAAAGGTCGCGTTTATGGTGTGAGTTTTACACGGCTGATCAACAGCATCATGCTCGGCATTGTTACCTATGACGCCAATTTGCTCATCATTGAACCGAACAAGTAAGGGCCCGCCCCTCACCCAATGGAAAAAATAATCGTTGCCGAAAATCCGGCGATGTGGCGTACCAGCCTCGAGGATTTCAGAATCATCACTCCCGTACAATACATTTCTGGTGAGGTCTACCAGCAGACGAAAGGTCTCAAGGTTCTTAACCTCTGTAAATCGTACCAGTATCAGAGTCTTGGATACTATGTCTCCCTGCTCGCAGAGGCACGCAAGCACCACGTACTTCCCGACGTTGCAACGATCCAGGACTTTCGCTTCCCGTCGATTCTTCGGGAAGATTCACAGGACTTTGACAATCTCATCCAAAACAGCTTCAAGAACGAGGCGACGGATAAGGTCGAGTTTTGTATTTACTTCGGAAGGACGAAAAAGGAGCAACTGAACCGGTTGGCCGGACAACTGTTCCAATACATCCAGGCGCCTTCGCTGCGCGCGACGTTTACCAGGCGGTCAAAATGGATTCTTCAGGGTATCAAGCCCATGAGCCTTGACGAGGTCCCGTCAGAAGACAATGACCTGTTGTGGTCGTCGCTTGAAAAATTTCTCAGACGTAAGCGAAACCTGAAACCGGAAAAGAAGAAATACGACCTGGCCATCCTGGTCGATCCCTCCGATCCCTATCCGCCCTCAGATGAGAAGGCTATACAGAAGTTTGTCAAGGCTGCAGAGCAGGCCGGATTTTACTGTGAACTTATTACGCGCGACGATTTTGAATCGCTGATTCAGTTCGACGCCTTGTTTATCCGCGAAACAACTTACGTAAATCACCACACGTTCAAGTTCGCCAAGAAGGCAAAGTCGCTCGGTCTGGCAGTCATTGATGATCCTGACTCTATTCTCAAGTGCACGAACAAAGTGTATTTGTACGAACTACTGAGCACCAACCGGATACTCACGCCAAAGTCATTTGTGGTCAGTCGCGACAACTACAAATCTGTGCCGGAAAAGATCGGATTCCCTTTCATACTCAAGCAACCCGATGGTGCATTCAGCAAGGGCGTGTTCAAGATCGACAGCGAAAAAGAATTCAAGGAGGTGGCAACGGGAATGTTTCATAAGTCTGACCTGCTGATTGCGCAGGAATATTTCCCTACGCCGTTCGACTGGCGTGTGGGGATTATAGATGGTCAGGCCCTATACGTATGCAAATACTACATGGCGTCCGAACATTGGCAGATTGTCAACTGGAGCGCGCATGAAAGCACGCGGGATGGCCTGGTGGAATGTATTACTGTCGACCAGGCGCCAGCGGGCTTAATCAAGACTGCGCTGCGCGCGACTTCACTAATTGGAAAGGGATTGTATGGCGTCGACATGAAAGAAAAGGACGGAAAGTTCTACGTGATTGAAGTCAACGACAATCCTAACATCGATGCCGGTACGGAAGACAAGATCTTAAAGGACAAGCTGTATTCGGTAATCATAGAAGTGTTTCTCAACAGGATCAAAACGAGCCGATGATATTTCAACCCCCGCGAATCCATTTGTTTCAGGCCTATGGCATTGAACTGGAGTATATGATTGTAGACAGGGATACGCTCAGCGTCAAACCTGTTGCTGATGAACTGATAAAAAGTGAAGCGGGAAACTACGATAGTGATCTCGTTCGCGGCAGTGTTACGTGGTCGAACGAACTCGTGCTCCATGTGGTTGAGCTTAAGGCTTCCCGCCCCGAAGAAAATCTCGCAGCTGTTGCCGAAGCATTGGCGGAAAATGTTCAGTACGTCAACTCCAGACTCTCACAATGGAATGCCATGCTCATGCCTACCGGTGCACATCCGTTCATGAACCCGGCAGAGGAAACGCACTTGTGGCCCCACGGTGATAGTCGCATCTACGAAACGTACAACAGGATATTCGACTGTCGCGGACATGGATGGGCGAACGTTCAGAGCACCCACCTCAACCTGCCGTTCTATGACGACGAAGAATTTGCCCGATTGCATGCAGCGGTGCGACTGCTCCTTCCGATACTGCCGGCGCTCTGTGCCAGCACACCACTGCTCAATGGCAAGTTCACCGGATCATACGATACGCGCCTTAAGTATTACAAGTCGAATCAGAGCAGGATACCTTCGATATCAGGTAAGATCATACCGGAGGCCGTGTATTCGCGGCGTAACTACCTGCAGGTGATTTACGATCGGATCAAAGCTGACCTTGCTCCGTTCGATCCGGACCGCATTCTCAACCCGATCTGGGTAAACTCACGAGGCGCCATCGCGCGTTTCGATCGCGGCTCACTCGAGATTCGCATTATGGATTCACAGGAATGCGTAAAGTCGGATCTTGCTGTAGTTGCAGTGGTTATCGAGACATTGAAAGCATTTGTGAACGGAGCGTTCATCGACCATGAAGCGCAAATGAAATGGAAGACTGAAACACTGGCAAATCTCCTGGATGTATGCATGGAGGCGGGTTCCGAAACAGTTGTTGATTTGCCAGACTATCTCAAAGTTTTTGGAATTGAGGAAAAGAAATTGCGAGCAGCCGAACTTTGGTTGGCGATCGTTGAAAAGGTGATGAACGACCGGCTGTTGGCGTGGAAACCGATGCTGGATGTTATCCTTTCGCAGGGAACCTTGGCAGAACGCATTGTACGGGCGCTACATCAGGATTACGGCAGAGAAAGCATCGTTGGCGTCTACAAGAGTCTGTCCACGTGCCTCGCTAATAACCAAACGTTTGCTTAAGTGTTTTCTCGGGGCGCCCCTGCATCTGCCTCTGCCTCGGCATCTGAATCAAGTTCTCTCAGCAACGCCCGCAGCTTCTGCAAATGCGTACCATATAATTTCCCCAGGTACCACTTGCCAATCCAGAAAGCCAGCGCGACGGAAAACGATACAAGGAAGAGGAGGTAGGCTACCGTCTTCCAGTCTGTCAATGACTCAAGAAATTCGTCGAGCCCCAACTCGGCTATGGCAAGGATCAGCATAAGCATCAGGAATCCGGGAAAAAGAATCGTGTAGCTCTTGTAGTAAAACCGCAGAAAGGCTTCAAGGTCGCTGATCAGTCGTTCGAGATTGGCCCGCACATTGCCCTGGCTGCCCTCGAATCGTCTGAGGAGTTTTATTTTCTTCACGTAGTAGATGATGTAAAGGATAAACGACAGCAAGACGAGGACAAAGGCCGTCCGGAAGGAGGGGCTTGGAATGGAGAGTACGTAATACAGGAGGACGATTCCGCCTGCGATGGTAAAGACGAGTTCGAACCAGACGTTTCGCTTCAGCCGTGCAATGGTGGACTTGCTTCGGCCTTTCAGCATATCGCTGATCTCATCTTCACGCCTGGGCTTGTAGAGGTCGCTTTTTTGCCAGATGTTTTTTAAGTCCTCGAGTTCCATAGATCAGGCTTTCATTAGTTTGCGCAGGCGTTCGCGTATTCGGTTCATTCTCACGCGTACGTTGTTTTGTGTAATGCCCATGGTTTCGGCGATTTCATCGTACGGTACTTCTTCCAGCGCCATGAGGATCATGGCGCGATCGATTTCAGAGAGTTGTCGTATTGCCCATTGGAGTCGTTGAAGGTTCTCCTCATGGTCAGTGTCGTGCACCTCTGAAATATTGAGGTGACCGTCATGAATGTCTTCAGTAGGTGGTTTTCGATTTTTCTTCCGCAGGCCTGAGATCGCGGTGTTGAGGGCGATCCGGTACATCCACGTCGTGATCTTGGATTCGCCCCGGAATGTGGGAAACGCTTTCCAGAGTTGAAGTACAATCTCCTGGAACAGATCGTTCCGGGCTTCGGGATCAGTTTCGTACATCAGGGCTACCTTGTGGATCAGGCCCTGGTGCTGATTAACAAGCTGGACGAATTTTTTCTCTTCCGGCGTCAATGAAAGGGCTAACGTTAGGGTTTTTTCTCCCTCACCCTTTCCAGATTGAACAGATCGTGAAGCAATTCAGAAATGGACTCGGAGTCACCGCGCTTGCAGGCCGCCTTGAGATGAAGCACCGGGTACTTCAATATCTTCTGCATGAACGACCGGCTCATTTCGTCAAGACGTGCCGCTTCCGCGGGGGTGGCATTCTTAATGTAACGGGCCAGTTCTTCCCGACGGATCTGTTCAAGCGTATTCTTAAGCTTTTGAATGGTGGGGCTAACAATCATTTCGCGGGCCCAGTCCTCAAATTCTTCCAAAGCCTCCCGGATAATTTCCTGCACTCTGGGAATGGCAGCCTTGCGCCGGTTCACAGCTTCTTGTGTCTTTTCTGTGATCTCATCCAGGTTGTAGAGAACTACCCCCGGGATGTGTTCCAGCGCGGGATCGACACTGCGGGGAACTGAAAGATCGATAAAGTACTTGTGGGAAAGCAGCGAGCCTCCCAGCAAATCCGACGTGATGAGAGGACTGGTTCCTGATACGGAACTTACCACGATATCTGCCTGGCGCACCTCATTTTCCAGCATGTCGAGGCCGCCAAACCTGAAACCGCCCTGCTCAGCGAGCTTGCGGGCTTTGTCAGGCGTGCGGTTGAGTACAACAACCTGTTGCGGATCGAAATCCTGGTCGATCAGGTTGCGCACAACGTCCTGGCCAATTTCGCCGACACCCAGCACAAGTATCCTGGCCCGGCGATTACCTCCAGCCAGTTCTTGTATCATTTCCGTAGTGGCGTAGGAAAGCGATGCCGCTCCGTCACGGAATGTTGTCTCCTGCACTACGCGCTTGTTCGTAAAGAAGATCGTGTGCATCAGCCGGTGCAGGAACGGTCCGGCCATATTCATATCGGCACTCCATTGATAGGCGCTCTTTACCTGTCCGCTCACCTGGAGATCGCCGATGATCTGGGCGTCCAGGCCTATGGCCACCTCGAAAAGGTGCCGAATGGCGGCATCACCCTTCAAATCGACAAAATATCGCTCCGCTTCCTCGATAGGAATGCCCTTGATCAGCCTCAAACCATTAAGGAATTCGGCGCGGTGGTCCTTTTCCGATTGGTAATAAATTTCAGTCCTGTTGCAGGTCGATACCACCAGCACATCCGACGCCGACGTGTACGACTGCGCGAACGTCAGCAGATTCTTGACACCCTCCTCATTCAACGAGACTTGCTCCCTCACCGCGACCGGTGCCATCTTGTACGTTAGGATGAGGGCTCTGAAATTCTCTTGCATATTCTTAACCTGCAAAACTACAGTTGGATTGAGATTTATGGATGACTAATATCAGGCTCAACCTAATTTAGAATTGTTTTAAATAAGGGTCCTGCATTGTGATACGCTGTATACGTTTGTCGAACGTTCGGAAGTCTACGCGATATCACTTTTTTTGACCGCCAAACCCCCGTCGATAACCGTTTGCCGGGGTGGCAAGTTTTCAGGATATTATGGACCCAATCGACCAAAACCCTCTCAAGAATGCACTTGATCCGTAAATGGATCCGGTTTGTCTTTGGTTTTTCCCGGCGAGAAACCAATGGTTTCTTAATCCTTTTGCCACTTATGGTAGTCGCAGTGTTTTCGCAGCCCGTTGCCCGGCTCCTTTTCCGACCGGCAGCCTCTGATTTTTCGCGCGAGGCGGCTATCCTGGACAGCCTTGAGCAACTGTTTCAGACAACAGGCGCAACGCCACCGCAACATGATAGTCCGGGGTCCAGTTCGGCTGTCAGACAAAATTCAAATGAGCATCGCAAACCCGTCCCGAAATGGGAAAGGAGCAAAAAAACAACTACCCACATAACGTCGCGGTTTGATCTCAACACGGCCGATACCTCGCAACTGATCGCAGTACGCGGCATTGGACCTACACTGGCGTTACGGATTGTGCGTTACCGAGATCGACTGGGAGGGTTTGTAAGCATGGACCAGCTATATGAAGTGTTCCGCCTGGATTCTGCGGCAATTGACGCCTTGCGCGCTGTTGCGTACATCGGCGACGGATTTGCACCAGTACGATTGAACGTAAATACTGCAGATGAGTACAGTCTGTCACGGCATCCTTATGTCGGGCGGAGCCTGGCACGGCTGATCGTCACCTATCGTTTTCAGCACGGACCGTTTGGTGACCTGGAAGACTTGTATAAGATTCATCAGGTAAACGACTCTGTGTATCGACGGATCAGTCCCTACCTGGCGGTCGATTAGGATATATTTGCTTTTTAGCTGTGGCCAGAACCAAGACCCGAAATATTTTTCAGACGTACCTGAACCGTCTCACCAACCTGACGGCCAACAACCGGTCTATTCTCCTGCTTCGGTTGCCGAAAGAGCAATTTATCGACGTCCACAAATTCAACCTGCTTGATCATAAACCGTCGTTCCATGTGATCGCTTCTCTGCTCGCCGGAAAGGCGGCAAAGGTTTGTCAGGTACTCGACAGCCGTGTAGAAGCAAATAACGAAGTGAGCGAACGGCTGAAGCGTTTGCAGCGACTCGATCGATTCATTTTCGAAGAGCGAGGTTCAAACGATTTACACATAGGCTGGCCGTTTGTTCGGGGTAAACTGATGGATGGCACCCTCGTACGTGCGCCCCTGTTGTTTTTCCCAGTCAGCCTGAAACAATCGCGCAACGATTGGTTGATAGAACCCCGGGGTGATGCGGGTGTTGTATTTAACAAATCATTCGCGCTCGCCTATGCGTACTACAACAAAGTAGATCTACCCGACGAACTTCTTGAAACCAACTTCGAGGATTTCGATAAGGACGCCACCGTGTGGCGAACGCAATTGTATCAGCTGCTTCAGGATAGGATCGAGTTGAATTTCAATCGCGACAACTTTCGCGATGAACTTTCGCCTTTCCAGGAATATAAAAAGGCAGACTTCGATGCTGCACACCACGTCGGAGAACTGACCCTATTCCCGGAAGCGGTGCTCGGAATCTTTCCGCAGGCTGGTTCGCAGCTTGTTGCCGACTACAAGTATCTGATGGAGGCCGAGAATTTCGCTGACATCGACGCCTTTTTCCTTCGCAACGTTCCGGCACGCGATGGCGAAAATCCTTTGGAGGAGGAGACGATCCGCGAGGAACGTTTATACATCCCCTTCGAAACAGATGCATGGCAGGAGAACGCTATAAAGAAAGCCAAGGCTGGAAAGTCTATCGTCGTTCAGGGTCCACCGGGAACGGGTAAATCTCAGTTGATCTGTAATCTCGTCGCTGACGCCGTGGCGTCAGGAAGAAAGGTGCTTGTTGTATGCCAAAAACGAGCGGCGCTGGACGTCGTGTATCGACGTCTTCAGGAAATCGACATGGATGATTTCCTCGGGTTGGTGCACGACTTCCGCAATGACCGAAGGGAAATCTTCGCGAAGATTGCACGGCAGATTGACCGCATCGATGACTATCGCGCGCGTAACCGCAGCGTGGATATCATCCATATGGAGCGCAGATTCGTACAACTCTGCCGCAGAATCGATGCCTTGATCGAGGAGCTGGAAGAATTCCGCCGCGTGCTGTACGACGATTCCGAATGCGGACTGTCCGTAAAGCAACTGTATCTTATTTCTAATCCCGCAGGAGATGCGGTGAACCTCAAGCAGGAGTATCAATACTTCAAGTTTCACGACCTTGACGACTTCCTGCGCAAGATGAAGAGTTATGCGGGGTACGCGGAAAAGTTTGTGCGTGACCGCTACGTTTGGAATAACCGGAAGTCGTTTGCCGGACTCAAACAGTCCGACATGAACGACATGATCCAAACCGTCCGCGAAATTCCCGTCTTCCAGGCAATGATCGCGAAGAAAATTGTCGGAGTGCTTCCCTCAGCGCTTTCCCTCGAGGATTGTGAATCGTTGTTATCTCGTGAAGATGACATCCTCGGGATGCTAAGCGTATTAAAGGACGAGGAAACGTACACCTACTTCCTGCACATGCTGAGGGTACCCGATGAAGAGACAAGCCTTCTGTGGCTTGCGAATACGGAGCGTGTCCTGATGAGTTGTTATGAAGGCTCAGGTCCGGAAATTCATACGCCGCCGGAAGAGCTGGGAAAACTGCAGCAGGTACTTCGCGAGTGCATGCTCGCGCGACGAAATCTGTTCCGGTTTATTCGATGGCATTTTTCCGGCGACAAGACGTATCTGCGTAATGTTCTTTCGGCCAATCATCTCGAGTATTCGAAGGAAGGATTTAAGGAACTGGAAAAGAAGCTCGACAGCCGTCTTAACATTGAGCATCATTTTACGGCGCTGAAGCAGAAGTCGTGGTTAATGGACTTCCCGAAAGACTATCGGAAATTTCACATGCGTCGATGGTTTGAGCGGGAGAAACTGGCCGTGCGTGCGAAGATTATCTTCAACACGATCCGTGAGGTAAATGAGTTGATCGATCCGACTGCATTGTCGCGATACGATTTCAATCGCATCTTCCATCAACTGCTGAGTATTTGCAGTGAGATACCGGGTCGAAAGGCTGTGTGGATCAGACATCTCACAACGTTCCAAATCAGGCAACTCGTTCACGATCCCAGTCTTGCTGATGAGTTCGTAGACACATTGAAGCGCGACTTCGACAGCCTCTGCGAATTCGACAAGCTCAGAGAAAGCCTTACCGAGACAGAAATCGGCGTGATCCACAAATTGTATCATCGCCTGGGATGGTGGACATACGAAAAGCTGGAAGCGCTGCTGCGCAATAGCCTTGCGCTTCACTGGATCGATTACATCGAAACCAAGCATCCTGTACTTCGCATTGTTTCGTCCACACGAATGGAGGAACTGCAGGCTGAGTTATGGCAATCGGTTCGCGAGAAGCAACGGTTGAGTCGCGACATTATCCTCCTGAGAACGCGCGAACAGGTATATAGTGACATCGAATACAATCGACTCAACAACCGGGTCACGTATCGGGATCTTCATCACCAGGTTACGAAGCAAAAGAAGCTATGGCCGCTTCGCAAGCTGATCACGGAGATGCAGGGTGAATTGCTGCGCCTCGTCCCTTGCTGGCTCGCGTCGCCAGAAGCGGTGTCTGCCATCTTTCCGATGAAGGAGATCTTCGACCTGGTCATCTTCGACGAAGCTTCGCAGTGCTTCGCAGAACGGGGAATACCCGCGATGTACCGCGGCAGGCAGGTAGTGATTGCCGGTGACGCAAAGCAGCTCAGGCCTTTTGAGCTTTACCAGGTTCGCTGGGAGGAAGAAGATCCCGACGAACCCGACACAGAAGTGGACTCGCTGCTCGAGCTTGCTGAACGGTATCTTGAAGGTGTCAGCCTCCAGGGCCACTACCGTAGTCGGTCTCCGGAATTGATCGACTTTTCGAATCGTCATTTTTACGACGGCAACCTCAGGCAGTTACCGGATCGTTACCTGCTCAATCGTAACGAACCCGCTATCCGCTATCTGAAGGTCGATGGTGTTTGGGAAAGCAATCGCAACCAGGTTGAAGCCGAGACGGTTGTGAATCAAGTCTTTCAATTGCTCGCGGAGCGTCCCGATCTCGAGTTGGGTGTCGTCACATTCAACGCAGAGCAACAGTATCTCATTCTTGATCTCCTGGAGGCAGGGGCAACGAAGCGGGAGGTGGAGCTTCCGGAATCTCTTTTCGTCAAGAACATCGAAAATGTACAGGGTGATGAAAAAGATGTCATCATTTTCTCGTTGGCCTACGCGCCGGACAAGAAGGGAAAAATGAGCATGCAGTTTGGTAGTTTGAATCTGCCCGGCGGTGAGAATCGTTTGAATGTGGCCATTACACGTGCGCGTCAGCAAGTTATCATCGTGTCGAGTATCTGGCCTGATCAACTGAAAACCGAGAAGTCGCGCAACAAGGGACCTCGACTCCTGAAAGAATACCTTGAATTTTGCAAGAGCGTGCAGGAAGGTGAATTCACGCCACGTACGAATCAGGGAGAACGGCATCCCGATTCGTGGTATCTTAAAAACCATCTTGAGCGTTTTGGTCGCGAGCGATTCCCGCAGTCAGAATTTCTCACCGACGTGTTGCCGTATACAGATCTTTGCGTGAAGCAAAATGGTGCATGGCTTGGCGCTATCCTTACGGACGATGAGCGCTACTTTGAGAGTCTTTCAGTGAAGGATACGCACGCTTACACGCCGGAGCAGCTTACGCGTATGCGGTGGGAATTTCGTTCAGTGTACAGCCGCAACTTTTGGCTCGGTGCGGGGAATGTGGAGAACGATATGCTGCGAATCCTGGGTTTGCACGACAACGGAATGTCGTAAAATAAAAGCGCCGCATGAATTTCTCCATGCGGCGCCGTCTACTATCCGAGTGTTCGTTTATTTGAGCGCAGACTTAACGGTCTTGATGATCCGTGCAGCAACCTTGTATGGATCTGCAGAGGAGTTAGGCCGGCGGTCTTCGAGGTATCCCTTCCAGCCGTTTTCAACCGTGCTGATCGGAATACGGATGGACGCACCGCGGTCGGAAATGCCGAAGCTGAACTTGTCGATACTTTGCGTTTCGTGGAGCCCGGTGAGACGCAGGTGGTTGTCTGCTCCGTATACGTCGATGTGTTCCTTGATCACAGGTTCGAAGGCACGACATACCTTTTCGAAGACATCTCTTGATCCAGCTTCACGCAGCGCGCTATTGGAGAAGTTAGCGTGCATACCCGATCCGTTCCAGTCGCCACGGACAGGCTTGCAGTGCCAGTTGATAGAGACGCCATACTTTTCGCCGTTGCGTTCAGCGAGGTAGCGTGCTACCCAAACCTGGTCGCCGGCTTCACGGGCGCCCTTGGCGAAAATCTGGAATTCCCACTGACCCGTTGCTACTTCGGCGTTGATACCTTCGATGTTGATGCCTGCGGCAATCATTTGATCGAGGTGGTCTTCCACGATGTGGCGACCGTATGCCTTACCAGCACCAACACCGCAGTAGTACGGTCCCTGGGGTGCGGGGAAACCGTTTTCCGGGAAGCCGAGCGGCTTGTTTGTATTGTTATCCCACAGGAAGTATTCCTGTTCGAAACCAAACCAGAAATCAGAGTCTTCATCGTCGATAGTAGCACGGCCGTTCGAAGGATGGGGGGTTCCATCCGGATTCAGAACTTCCGTCATAACGAGCCAGCCATCCTTGCGGTCGGGATCAGGGAAGAGTGCCACAGGCTTCAGTAGCAAGTCGGACGATCCGCCCGGAGCCTGCTGTGTGGAGCTTCCGTCGAAAGACCAGACAGGGCAGTCTGACAGTTTACCACTAAATTTTGAAACGATTTTAGTCTTGCTGCGAAGACTCTGAGTGGGCGTGTACCCATCCAGCCAGATGTACTCAAGCTTAGTTTTAGCCATATAAAACGGAGTAATTAGTAGTGAAACATGGTGTGAGGTTGAATAAGACCCGCCAATATATCAGGTTAGGTATTATTCACGTATCGAATTGTCAAAATTTTATTTTACCCTATGCTCCAGTTAAAATTTGTAAATGGCTGCGAAGTTGAACGACAACAGCGTGTCGGTTGTATCGTCCAGATCTTTTGTAACAAAGGAATCATCTGACGTCTTATCAAGCCGGATTTCCGGGATCAGCGTGAGGTTGCCGATTGTTTTATTCAGCGAAAGCGTCAGGTCGATCACGCTGCCGTCACCATCGTCCAGCGTAAACAAATCGATGTAGTCGTTTTTGATTGAGAAGTACTCAGCGCGGAGGCCGATGGAAGTACTTTCCGACAACTTGAGCTTTGGATACAGGGCTACACCCATGAACGAGCCAGCGTCACCGTCGAGGTCTTCAACATTACCACCGCTAACGATTTCGCCAACCGCAGTTTGGTTGTAAGTGGCGTTAACACCGAGGTAGAAGGTTTCGCTGAGATCCCAACCAGCGGTTAGGTCGACCTGAAACAGGTTGCCTGCCGACACCGTGCCGTTCGGATCGATGTCAGCATCCAGTTTGCCGTCCTGGTCGCCATAGAGGAGGTTCAGGTAGATGCCACCTGCATCACCCGTCTTGCCGAGCTGGGCGCCGATAGTGTATGTGTTCAGCGGGTTGAACTCCGTCAGGTCAGTAGGGTTCATCACTGCAAGCATCAAGTTCATACCGTCGCCGAATTCGAGATTACCCTTGATACCAGTGTGAGAGAAAGGTCCCCACGAAAACATGTATGACGTCGAGTAGTGAAAGTTCACCGCCGGCGAGATCACTTCGTAGCCGAGGAAAGTGTTGAAATTGCCGAGCGTCAACGTGAAGTTGTCGGAAGGCTTCCAGTACACATACAACTGGTTAATGATCTGTCCTGTGGAAGACCACATGGGTGACGCAAACACAGCGTCTGATCCGCGCGGTCCGAATACGAGGTCAGCCACGAAGCCTACCTTTTCACCTTCGTAGGAGGCGATCAGGTTGACCATACCCAGCGAAAATCCCTTTAGGTTAGCGAAAGCTGTTGACGGCGCCTGAACATAGTTTTCCCCTCCATCGTAAGTGCCCGCATAGGGGTTCTTGGTGCCGAACGTTGTATGGAGATAGGTGTCTACGGTTCC
This sequence comes from Cyclobacteriaceae bacterium, assembly GCA_036563875.1. Taxonomy (GTDB): domain Bacteria; phylum Bacteroidota; class Bacteroidia; order Cytophagales; family Cyclobacteriaceae; genus ZC4RG29. The sequence continues at coordinate 17,301 of DATCLO010000054.1, read as the reverse complement.
CGACAAGGTAAAGGATTGTGCCCCTTCCCCGGTTGCGTCGTCCTGCGCGAACGCGACAGGGCTAACCAGCAGAACGGCAGTCATGATGAGTAGTAAGGTTCTAAGTTTCATAGCGGTTTTGGGTTAGAATTGCTGTTTAGTAGAGTAGAAAATGGGTTTCATTAAAACCTCGGGGTTATTTCGTATTGCCTGGCCAGGGCAATACATTTTTTCGAAATTTTTGCAAAACAGGGTTCAAAATGAACCGATCTTGAATAAAAATTTACGAAATCGTTGTAGATAGGGTAAAATCTGACCCTTATTTAGGAAGAACGGTAGACTTTTTTTGAAGTGAGGGTAAAAATTAAACCAAACCCTTATCGATTGACGGTAACGTTCGCCAGATACTTTTTCCACCAGTGTTGAAATACGATCAGGCCCCATATCCGTGCATGAGCATCACCGGGGTTTGAGGAAAACAGCCTTTTTTTAAGCTTCCTGATGGCATCCGAATTGAAGATTCCCTGGTCATGAACAAAAGAATCATTCAGCAAGTCATCCTGAATGATGGATTTCATCTCCTTTCTGAACCAGCTCAGCAAAGGAACCTCGAATCCCTTTTTAGGGCGGTTGTACAGCTGCGGCGGAAGCATATCGCGAAAAGACTCCTGAAGCAGTCGCTTCCGCATATTTCGATCTATTTTCCATTCCGCAGGAAGCGTAAACAGGAAGTTGACAACTTCTACATCCAGAAAGGGTACGCGTACTTCAAGGCCGTTTGCCATGCTCATCAAGTCAACCTTATGAAGCATGTCGCCGGCCAAAACCATTTGCACATCGGTCCGAAGAACATCGTTAATACCACCATTCTCTTGCAGCGCTGACAGCAGCGAGGATTTTCGAGTCTCGAATTCGTTCAATACAATCTTCTCGCGAATGCCCGGTGCAAGCGTTTGCAATGCATCCTCCTGCCCAATGAATCCAGCCCACAGCCAGTACCTGTCAGGCAATGACAACTTCATGCCCTTGCTAAAGCGCAGCAGTTGCCGTACCCTATTGGCCGCTGCGTTGTTGCGTGATTTAGGCAGCGTCCTCCAAAGGGGCTGTAAAAGTCGCACGGCGTGTTCGCGAAGTCCGGGATCAAAAGACCGACGGAATGCTTCGTGCTTGTTGTAGCCTGCCAGAAGTTCGTCGGCGCCATCACCTGACAGCGCTACTGTAGCGTGCTTTCTCGTTTCGCGACTCAAAATGTACACGGCAATGGCAGATGAATCTGCAAACGGCTCATCGACGTAGTCGAGGATGCTGTGCAGATGAGCGTACATGTCATCGTTCGTCAGCGAGAATACTGTGTGAGCAGTGTTGAAATGCGCGGCGACGAGTCGGGCATAGTCAGTCTCGTCAAAGAACTTTGCATCCCGAAAGCCAATAGAAAAAGTATGAAGATCTGCCTTGTGGCGCGCTGCAAGGCCGGTGACAATGGATGAATCAACGCCACCACTAAGGAATGAGCCCAGTGGCACGTCTGCGATCAGCCTTCGTTGCACGGCCGCTTCAAGCAGTTCCTTTAACTTCTTTTGCGCGTCCTCGTAACTGCCCGTAAAGCCTGGTGTCGAAGCATCGGGCAATGTGTAATACACGTGCTCCTCTAGTTTTTGAACACCAACACGGAGATAGTGTCCCGGCTTCAATTTGTATATCCCTTTCAGGATTGTATGTGGGGGCGGTATATAGTTGAGTTGAAGGTAGGTCAGAAGCGAAACTTCATCTATTTCCTTTTCGAGGCCATAATGAAGCATCGCCTTCATCTCGGATGCAAAGATGAACTTGTCTTCATCGAACAGGTATAACAACGGTTTAATTCCAAAGCGATCGCGAGCGAGGAACAAGGTCTCTTCAGCTTTGTCGTAAATGCAGAAGGCAAAAAAGCCGTTTAGCCGGTTCAGACACTTTTCGCCGTCGCGGATGTATAGTTGCAGAAGGACCTCCGTATCGCAACGTGATCGGAACGCGACGCCACCGTTTTCCAGTTCTTTGCGCAGTTCGGGGAAGTTGAATATCTCACCATTGAAGACGATGCAATATCGACCGCTGGCATCCCACATGGGTTGGTTGCCGGCATCAGACGTATCGATGATGGAGAGTCGTTGGTGACCCAGCGCAACGTTGTCTCCGAGGTATATGTCCTGGAAGTCTGGCCCGCGTTTATGCAGGGCCATCGTAGCCGCCGTTACGTGGATCTTGTTGAACTTGCCGACCAGGTTAAACGCGAAGATGCCAGTGATGCCGCACATCAGGGATATACTTGCCCGCAAGTTAAGCGATATTCCTTAAGGGAAGAGGCTGCGCGCTAAAGCGCTCTAATCATGATGTTGCGATACCACACTTCGCCGCCATGATCCTGGAGGTCGATGTGCCCGCGCTTCGGAACAGCATAGCCTTCCACGTCTTTCCATTTGCTGTTTGCCTTGCGGGTGTTCCAGTCTTCAGACCCTATTTCGTATTCAAGAATCTTATCGCCGTTGAGCCAGTGCTCGACGTGGTTACCGTTGGCAACAATCTTGGAAGTATTCCATTCGCCTGCTGGATTGAGACGCTTGTTGATGGGAGGGTGCATGTCGTAGTTCCCGCTGCTTAAGTTTTCTGGCTTTGATTCGCCCTCATAGCCGCCATCGTCGATGACCTGATATTCAGGACCAGTAAGGAACGGCTGATCGTAATCTTCCGTCACCCGGAAAATCACGCCACTGTTGCTTTTCGGAGCGATCTTCCATTCAAATGACAATTCGAAGTTGTCATATTGATCTACCGTCATCAGATCGGCCCGCTTTGACGCGGCCTCGGCCGGCTTACAGTGAAGCGTACCATCGACTACTTCCCAGCTATCGTTCTCTGCGTTCCTGAATGTTCTCCAACCATCCATGGTCTTTCCATCGAAAAGGAGAATCCAGCCTTCGTCGGCCTGGGTGGTCTCCACAGCGGCAGCGCTTGCCTGGCTTGCATCGTCGGTTTGCTTTTGTTTCCCGCAGGCAAAAGCCAGTGCGACACCGATCAGAATTAGGTAGTATGATTTCATAGGCTTTGTATTAGGTGATCGGAGGAAAGGATAATAAAGATAGTATTAAAATATCTTTCCGGGATTAAGAATGCCGTTGGGATCAAACGCCTTCTTGATGTCGCGCATGAGCCTGAGGTTCACTTCACTCATTGCGATGGGCATGTAGGGCTTCTTGGCTATGCCGATACCGTGTTCACCCGACAGCGTTCCCCCAAGGCTTACCGTCAGCTTGAATATCTCACCGATACCCTGCGGAATTTTTGTCTTCCAATCTTCTTCGCTGATGTTCTCGCGAAGGATGTTGACGTGCAGATTTCCATCACCCAGGTGACCGAAGCAAACGGTATTGAATCCATACGCTTTGCCGATCTCCTTGATACCCGAAACCAGTTTGGGGAGGTTGGAGCGCGGAACGACCACGTCGTCCGACTTCGTGAGGGTATACCAGTTCACGGCGGGTGATACGTTCTTGCGCACCTTCCAGAGTTCTTCTTTTTGCGCGCTGCTTTCGGCGAACAATACTTCTCCAATCTGAAACTTTTCAACAACCGACATCACCCGTTCTGCGTCGCGCATGAGCACTTCATCATCGTTGCCATCGAGTTCGCACAGCAGAAACGCATCCATGCCTTCTTCAAACTTCGTCGTGACCGGGCTGTTCAACACCTTCTCGCAATACTCGACAGTACGTGTGATAGCCTCGCGTTCGAAGAATTCCATGCCCGACGGGGTAATGCCCGCGACAAAAATTGCAGATATCGCGCGGCAGGCTTCCTCGCTCGTGCTGAACGGGATCAGCATGAGTACATCCTTGTGCGGATAGCCTCGTAACTTGAAGACAATCTTCGTGACGACGCCAAGCGTTCCTTCGCTACCGCAGATCAGTTGTGTGAGGTTGTACCCCGTCGAGTACTTCAGCACATTGGCACCGGTCCAGATGATCTCGCCGGTTGGAAGGACAACCTCCAGGTTGAGAACATAGTCGCGCGTGACACCGTATTTGACCGCCTTTGGTCCACCCGAATTGTTAGAGAGATTACCACCAAGGAAGCACGAGCCACGGCTTGCAGGGTCAGGAGGATAGAATAACCCCTTCTCCTTCACTGCATTCTGGAACACTTCTGTAATCACGCCGGGCTCAACGGTCGCCTGCAAATTGAGTTCGTCAATACTAAGGATACGATTGAAACGTTCCATAGACATGACGATCCCCTTGTGAACGGGGAGTGCGCTCCCTGCGAGGCCTGTACCCGCGCCGCGGGGCGTAACAGGTATGAGGTGTTCGTTGCAGATGCGGAGTATGGCACTTACTTCTTCCGGTGTACCAGGTTTTACCACGACGTCTGGAAGAAACGCGTAGTCCTCGGTCTTGTCGTGTCCATAATCACGACGTATTTCTTCGTCGAGAATTACGTATTCCCGACCAACTGCCGCTTCAAGCTTCCCAACAACGTCAACGGATACTTCAGTAAGTGCCATGAATGGTTTATATTTGAAAATCGATTTTTTTAAGCTTCGCTGATGAGACTGATTTTTTTGGGGCTCAAAAATAATCAAAAGCTACTGCTTCCTGTTGTTCTGCTTGCTGTTTTTGTAGCAGCCTGCGCATCACATTCGAAGGTCGCGAAAACGGATTCCCGCGCAGAAGAAGTAATCAAGGCTGCCCGCGCCTATCTGGGTACGCCATACAAGTATGGTGGTACCACACGATCGGGGATGGACTGTTCCGGATTGCTGTTGAACTCCTTTCGTGCCATTGACGTAACCCTGCCGAGACGATCTGTGGATCAAAGTAAAATGGGCAAGGAAGTGAAGCTTGACGAGCTTCGGCCGGGCGACCTTGTGTTCTTTGCGACAGGAAGGAAAAAGAACCAGATCACACATGTTGGCCTTGTCACGGAATGCCGGTCGCGCGACGATATCCGGTTCATTCACGCCTCCACATCCCTTGGCGTTGTGGAAACCAACATCTTCACTGACTACTATAAAAAACGATTTCGAACTGCCCGCCGCCTCATCGAATGAGGTTTTGTTTGCATGTTGACATTTGTAATGATAGCTTGGAATAGGAATCACCTTTGATTCCTTAATTCCATCCAATGCATGAAATCGAGAAGAGAATTCCTGAAAATGGCAACGGCAGGAGCGGCAGTAGCGCCGTTTCGCTCGATTGCAAACGTTGACGGTACAGCGATGAAGCCGGTTGTCCTTTCCACCTGGAATTTTGGTATGAACGCCAACCGTGAGGCATGGAAGATCCTTTCCGGCGGTGGCCGCGCACTTGATGCTGTCGAAGCTGGCGCTCGTTTTACCGAGGCTGATCCGTCAGTACAAACTGTCGGTTATGGTGGCTTTCCCGACCGCGATGGTCGTGTTACGCTCGACTCCTGCATTATGGATGAAAACGGCAATTGTGGCTCAGTTGCTTTTCTCGAACACATCAAGCATCCTGTGTCTGTCGCACGCATGGTGATGGAGAAGACACCCCACGTCATGCTCGCCGGAGAGGGTGCGCTTCAGTTTGCCTTGGCCAATGGATTCAAGAAAGAAAACCTGCTGATCGAGGCTTCCGAAAAGGCCTGGAAGGAATGGCTTAAGACTGCACAGTACAAACCCGTCGTGAACATTGAAAATCATGACACGATTGGCATCATTGCCCTGGATAGCAACGGTAACCTTTCCGGCGCATGCACGACCAGCGGATTGGCATTCAAGATGCGTGGCAGGATAGGCGATTCACCCATTATCGGAGCTGGTCTCTACGTTGACAATGAGGTAGGCGCAGCAACAGCCACAGGAGTAGGCGAGGAAGTAATCCGAATTGTTGGATGTCACCTGGTCGTTGAGCTTATGCGTCAGGGTCATGCTCCTGAGGATGCGTGTCGTTTGGCGGTCAATCGCATCGTCGCCAAAAATCCTGAAAAGGCTAAACAGGTTCAGGTGGGTTTCCTGGCGCTCAATAAGCAAGGTGTCTATGGCGCATATTGTCTTCAGCCTGGATTTACATACGCTGTGCGCACACCGGAAATCGAAAAACTCATCAACTCAGCCAGTCACTTTTCATGATCGTTGAGGTTGTCGCTTACAACATCGCCTCTGCCCTGAACGCGCAGGCTGGTGGTGCAGATCGTATTGAATTATGTGATAACCCAGGCGAAGGAGGTACAACGCCTTCTGCCGGCACGATTGAGGTTGTGCGCAAAAATCTGTCGATCGACGTGTATGTTATGATCCGTCCGCGCGGCGGTGACTTCCTGTATTCACGATACGAGTTTCACGCCATGAAGCGCGACATCGCGATGGCCCAACGCCTCAGCGCCGATGGTGTAGTGCTGGGAATACTGAAACCGGACGGAACGCTTGACGTTGACCGGTGCGGCGAGTTGATTGCCTTCGCCCGTCCAATGAAAGTCACTTGTCACCGTGCCTTCGACATGACCTGTGATCTCTTTGAAACGCTGGAAGCCTGTATCGATGCGGGCTTTGATCGTGTCCTGACTTCAGGAGGACGAGCCACTGCCCCGGAAGGCGTCGAAACGATTGGTGAGCTGGTTCGTCGTGCACAGGATCGCATCGCCATCATGCCGGGTTCCGGCGTTAATGAGCAAACAGTGGCTGCTGTCGTTCGTGGAACCGGCGCGAAGGAAATCCATTTTTCTGCTGTGGGATCCCAGGAAAGCGGCATGATCTATCGCAATGAAAGGATTGCGGGCATGGGGGATGATCGCGGGCGAGAGTTTATGCTGAGAACGGTCGACCCCGATCGCGTGCGCGAGATTCGCCGCATCGCGACCGAGGCCGCCAGATAATTTTTTATCAGGATTATTTCTCCCGCGTTGCCTTAAGTGGGAAGGTTCCGAATTCCCCGACAGTCACTGAACCGTTCATGCTGTCGCCTTCCACGATGGTCCGCACCGAAATGCCCATGGGTCCGGCCTGATAATTAAACGTGAGCTCGTTTCCATTCAGCTTAACATTCTCCAGCGTTGTTTCGCGGTTGAATCGCTTGTTGAAGATCGTGCCGCTGAGCGACTCGCCGTCCTTCACTATGGTGATCGTACCATCGCCACCCTGAGGTGATTCGATGACGTAGGCCCACTTACCTTCTGCCTCAACAACGGCTTCGGGATTAGCTGCAGGTGTTTGTACTTGTGCCTGTGGTGCACCAGTGGACGCAGGTCCGCGTCCGCCACCACCGTTGAATCGCCCGCCTCCTGCACCCATCTGCATTTCGGGACCACCGCCTTCTATCCCTCCGTCGCCTCCGGTCTTTAGGTCGTCATTGTTGACCGACCTGCGGCTTCTGCGGTTCTGGCCCTGATCGTTACCCAGCTTGCCAATGCGGTAGCTGAAGTTGATGCGGAAGCCCATGTTGCGCATCGTGTTAACGCTGTTCTGACGAAGAACAGGGGATACCAGTTCACTCTTGATCTTAAACTCCGGAGTGAAAAAGTTTTCTGCGCCGAATCCAATGCTTCCTCGTGAATCGGCGAAATCGCGTTTGATGGCAAGGTTGTATATGCCAAAGCCGCCCTGCGAGCCTTGCAGCTGAACGCTGTTGCCGCGGTAGAACCCGAAGAACTGGAAGCCCCAGTTCTTGGCGAAGTTGTAGTTTCCAAACAGCCTGTAGCTAGCTACCCAACCTTCGTTGCTGGCGTTATACAGGGGATCCGGAACATTGTTGTCCAGCACGGCATAATACACATCTGTACCTCCGTTCAGCGAAAGCTTGCCGCCGATGTTGACGTTGGCAAAGAAGCTCACACCGTACGCGTTTTCATGCCCGATATTTTGGTACGTCGTGCGAATGACGTTGTCGCCCACAACCTCACGCACGCTCTGTATGGCGTTGTCGGTGTTGCGATAGAAGGCGGAGAAGTTCAGCATCGACCCTTTTACGAACGTGCTGTAGGACACTTCGTAGTTGTTTGTGTATTCAGGATCCAACTCTGGATTACCAACCGTGATATTCAGTGGATTCGAAGCTTCAATGTTCGGATTCAGGAAGCGAATGGAAGGACGTTGTATCCGTCGGTTGTACGATAGCTTAACCATGTTGCCGTTTTTCAGCTTCCGTGAAAAGTTTACGCTCGGCACAAAAACGTTGTAGGATGGAATTTCAACTTTTTGTTCGTCCTGGAAGTTAGCGTCGATGGTCGTGTACTCGTAACGACCACCCGCCTTGAGTGAGTAGTTTTCCAGAAAGTTGAACGTGTACGACAAGTAAGCTGCAGCTATGTTTTGCTGGTAGTTGAAGACATTCGTGAGGTTTTCGTCCTCGGAAGGCACAAAGGGACCGTCTGATCCCGTCGCCGTGTAATACTTGTAGTCACTGCTCACGTTGCGCAGGATGGTTTTGGCGCCAAACTCAACCATTTGGTTTGTTCCAACAGGAGATTGATAGTCGGCCTGCAGCGTGAACTCTTCGTTGAAGCTTTCGTTGTCATTCTTGAATCGTTCTGTGATGGAGCGGTCAGAAAGATCGAGGATGTTGTTGATGAAATTGTTCGTCCGGTCGTCCCTGCTGTATTGCGCGAGCACACTGAACTCCTGTTGAGGCTTTTCGTACAGGTGAGTATAGCCAAGGTTTACGTCGATCATGTTGGACTTGTCGACCGTGTTCACGAAACGCATGCTTTCCGAAAGCAGCACATTATCCATGTAAGAGCGCGTAAACAGGTTGTCCTGGTCAGCGTTCCGGTCGCGAATCCCGAATTGTATCGACGACGTGATGAAATTGTTTTTGTTGATGTCGTAATCCAGACCGAGTGTATAACGTCCGAAAAGGAACTTGCTCTTGGTGTCCGCCGACTGAGTGGTCAGCATCTCGTTGTCTTCAGCCGATGTTGTGTATTGTTCGTTGCTGAAGGCCCCCTTAACGTTGTAACCTGCCCGCCCGAATCCACCGAGGTTAATGCCCACCTTTCCCTTGCGCAGGGAACCATTGAGACCAAGGTTGCTGCCCCTGTTACCGAAACCGCTGTTGATGTTCAGTACAGCACCTTCGAGTACATTCTTCTTGGTGATGATGTTGATAATACCGGACGACCCTTCCGCATCGTATTTTGCTGAAGGGGAGGTAATGACCTCTACCGACTTGATATCTTCGGCCGGGATCGCTTTTAGCGCATCAGCGATGCTTGATGCTGCGATCGTTGAAGGGCGGTTGTTGATGAGTACACGAATGTTGCTGTTGCCTCGAAGGCTGACGTTGCCATCAAGATCTACCGAAAGCATGGGCACGCGCTTCAGGACGTCGGTCGCGTCACCACCACGGGTTGTAGCGTCATTTTCGGCGTTGTAGATGGTCCGGTCGACGCGTTCTTCAATAAGTACCTTTTGTCCTTCAACGGTTACCGCCTCGAGAATCTCCGTCTTCACTGCAATCTTGACTTCGCCCAGGTCAATGTTGTTTCCGCCCCTGATTTCAACGGGGATCTCGTGAGGTTCATAACCGATGAACGAGATGACGACATTATACTTGCCATCGGCTATCCGGCTGATGGTGAAACGGCCCTTCTCATCACATACGGTTCCATCGACAGGTGACCCCGTCTGCGGGTCGTTCAGGGCTACTGTTGCATATTCAATGGGCTGACCTGACTCCTGGTCTTTAACAACGCCTGAAATTTTCCCACTGCCCTCTCGTCCCTGGGCAAACAAAAGATTGCCGCTAAGCAAAATGACCACAAAAAATAGTATTCTCTTCATTGTCATAGGTTAGTCCATTCTCAAACTGCACTCCTGGATCAGGTAACTCATTGCCTACCCGCTCAAAACAACGACAAAAATGAAACAAAGGTTTGAATGGTAAATCGGGTATTAGACGATCGGTCAATAATACTCGACGCGTTGGGCGGTTCCTGAAACGCTAACGATTGTTGAGTGGAAAGCGTCGATCGTCGGCCACCTGTGCCGAACGGTAGAAAACCTGTGCCAATGGCCGGAAGGCTGGCTAACATGCGTTACCTTTGAAGAAGGGATTCATTTTGATATGCAATCTTACGTACAAAAGCACAGGGTATTTTTGCTCCATTTTTTGTTTTGGTGCGTATACCTGTCATTCCTTTTGTACCAGGTTACCTACCGCCAACGCTTCCGGGAGGAAACCAACTGGGACCACGTGGCCATTTTTGTGGCTATACAGTTTGTCTTCACCTGGGTGATTGCCTATCTCAATTACTTTTACCTCCAGCCCCGATTCCTGGAAAAAAAGAATGTCTGGCGCTACCTCGCCGAGTTCTCCATACCGTTTACGCTGATCCTGGGATTGCGTGTTGTTCTCACCCGGTACCTTGTCGATGGATATGCGTACCGCGAAATGTATTTCTACTCGAGCCTGTACATCGTACAGACCGTCGTAGTCACGCTCTTTATTGTAGTGTTTATCGCCATGCTTCGGTTCGCGGTCGAGTGGTTCGAGTTGGAATCGCGAAAGAGGGAGGTTGAAAACGAAAAGCTTACCGCTGAACTGAACTTTTTGAAGGCGCAGATCAACCCGCACTTCTTGTTCAATACGCTGAACAATCTGTATTATCTCGTATATACAAAGTCTGACAATGCCACAGAGGTTATTGCCAAACTATCGCAGATGATGCGATACATGATATACGACTCCAACCATCCCAAGGTGAAGCTTTCCAAGGAGATCGAGTACATGCAGAACTACGTTGACCTCGAACGACTTCGCCTCAACAACGAGATCCCGGTTCGGTTTGAGATTTCCGGCCCAACGGATGGCGTGGAAATCGTGCCCCTGATTTTCATTACATTTCTGGAGAATGCCTTCAAGCACGGGGTAAGCAACAATCGACCGGGTTCATGGGTGGACATTCGTATCGACCTAAAGGGATCAACTTGTATTTATACTGTTGAGAATAGTAAATTGGATAAGAGCCCGAACGCCAATGGCAAGTCGGGCATTGGATTACAAAACGTTCAGCGCCGCCTGGAACTGAGCTATCCGGCTCGTCACGAGCTTGTCATGCGTGACCTTCCGGATCGATACAGCGTCCAACTGAAGATCGACCTTCGTGAAGATAACCTGTCTCATCGTTGACGACGAACCCCTTGCGAGAAATCTCCTCCGCGAGTACGCAGCCAAAGTGCCCTACCTCGAAGTAAAAGGTACATGCGCTCATGCGCTGGAGGCGATGGAAATCTTGCAGCGCGAATCTGTTGATCTGTTATTGCTCGACATCCAGATGCCGGACCTCACCGGTACCGCGTTCGTGAAAACATTGCAGCGTAAGCCCCTCGTCATCTTCACAACGGCTTATTCGGAGTATGCACTGGAAGGCTATGAACTCGACGTCGTCGACTATCTGCTTAAGCCCATTACCTTCGAGCGCTTTCTTCGCGCCATAGACAAGGCGGGTCAACGTCTTCAACAAGGGAAACCCAATCAAACTGAAACGTCGGAAGCGGTTGGAGCGGACCCAGGATACATGTTCGTTAAAGACGGGACCAAATTGGTGAAAGTAAGGTGGGCTGATATCCTATATATCGAGGGTCTTAAGGATTACGTGACCATTCACACACAGGATCAGAAGATTGTCACGCTGCAACGGCTAAAGGTTCTGGAGGAGCAGTTGCCGGAGGAAAAATTCATGCGCATCCACAACTCATACATTATCAGGCTGGATGCTATCGACGCCGTACACAAAAACGAAGTACAGGTAGGTAAGGCCATGCTGCCGATCAGCGACTCCTATCGAAAGGCGTTCCGCGAATTTGTCGCCCGCAGGCATGTGCAATAAAGGAGGAGGGTGTGTGGAGCATATCGGAGTCGAACCGATGACCTCTACAATGCCATTGTAGCGCTCTAGCCAGCTGAGCTAATGCCCCAGGGAGGGCAAAGATATTATTAAAAATGGGATTACAGCAAGGATTATGCGCTGGTCATTCCAGGGCGGAAGGGCAATCGGTAATCAGTGATCGGTATTCGGTGGGGTATGGTAGGGACGCGCAACCAGCGTGTCTCCAATCACACTGGTGATCGGTTTTGTGTCTATTGACTGACAAACTTCCTGATCAGGCCAATTTGGCCGCTGTGATAAATGTCGTGGCCTATTATGCCGCGGATGAGATAGTCGTAAGTTGATCCGTCGGAATATTCCTTATCCAGAATGTCGTCAGACTGTTGCGAAAGCAGGCGTATCAGTTCCTCCTGGCTTTCCACTAGCGCACTGCGGACGGCATCCCAACCCATGGACTTCAGTCGTACCAAATCTTTCCAGTTGTCTTCACTATCTACGGATGCCTTAAACGTAGTGTCTCCTTTCAGGCGAGCAATCAAACTCTGCCTCCAGTACGTCATGTGAGACACTACTTCGGCAACACAATGCATACCCTGAACCGGTCTGGTAAGCGCGGTGTCATTGGTAAGATTGCCAATCTTTGTGACAATGTTGTCGCCATACCAGGGACTGCCGTCAAAGATCTCCCTAAAGTTTTCGACGTAGCGAAGAATGCGGACATTACTCATGGCTGAATGATTTGTGTGAATGGATGTTTGCCCAAACCTGACAGAATATTTTTTCGGTATCGCGATGGCGTTGTCTCAAAGAATCGGTGATAGGTTGCGGAAAATTGCTCAAGGCTCTTGAACCCACTTTGACCCGCAATTTGCTTTACCTGTAACGGCGTTGTCTCAAGTAGCGTCCTGGCATGCGTCATGCGGATTGCCGTCAGGTATTGATAAGGAGACTGCTGCATTACAGCCTTGAAAATCCTTGCAAAGTGAAATACGCTAACGCAGCAATGGTCGGCGAGTTCTTGTAAACCGATATCCTCCTGAAAGTGGTTCAGAATGTATTGCGTAGCCTTCTCAACCGTATTCAAATGATACTTCCGAACACTTTCTGACACGGGCTGCAGTACTTCGACGCTCCCCATGTGGCGCATGATTGCATCCACGAGTTTGATAACCGTTTCATCAACAAGCAGGGAGTCGACCCTGTGCTGCAGTAGGGTGTTGACAATCGACTGATGATAGTACTCTATCGTGGGCGATGTCTGCACCAACACGCATTTTATGTTGGTATTGTCGAAGAACCATCCGTTCTCCTTTCCATATACGTCTTTTAGCCCTTCGTAGAAGCGCGCGTTGAAATCAAAGACAGTACAGATATCCGGTTGATTGTCGATGTGATATGTAGTATGCTCGAAGTCTGGCTTTGAAATGAGCGCCCTTCCTACATGTGTGTCCAGCTTTTTGTCGAGGATACGGTACTCGAAATATCCGGAACGCACGAAGCAGATACAGAATGTCTTGTTGTATTCAATGTCGGATGTGCTGCACCGGGTACAATTGCACTTGAAATCCCGTATGCGGTAAAAGTCCGACTTGTGTAACACCGTGATTACTGGCGCTTCCATGGTATAAAAGTACGGTCTGGCCTTCGAAAGTGTTGACCAGAAGCGCCACATTAGCAAGAATTCACAGGTCTACCTGAGAAAAATCTGCAGACGTGCCTGTGCTCCAACATTAAGGCGGGGTTGGCCGGCGATAAACTTAGAGAGATGAAGTGATGCGGCCGTGCGCTCCGTGATCATTTTCCCAAAGTCGAGGCGCATGAAAAGAAAGTACTCGTCGACGACGAGGGCCTGCTGGTACTGAGTGTTAATACCCAGCCATGCCTGAAAGGGCTCAAATTGAACGACTACCGGCAACTCTACTGAGAGGTTTTGCAGCCTTCCGTCCTTTTCCGGATGCTCGATGTCAGGAATCCCGGAAACACCGCTCGTACTGTTAGCCTCTTTTCCCGAAAACTGGTAGCGAACCTGCGGGTGGAAAGCCACCTGCGGATCAATGACCCATGTGAAGACTACTCCCGGCTTATAAAGCCAGCTGCCGGCACCTCTGCCCAGGAGATATTCGCCCGTGGGGGCAGAGATTTCCAGGAAGGGAGAAATTCGAGTAAACCCGATGGATCTGCCCGTGTGAAACGAGGTCATGTACCACATCTCAAAATCGCCGATTCCCGTCGTGTTTTCGAAACCCTGGTAATCCTCGTCGAAAATGCTGTGCACAAACGGAACGGATAGTCCGAAGAGGTGCCTTCCGTTGCGAAGCCCGTACACGTATCCAAGCCTGACCGCGTAAAACCGTGCGGGCTGGAAGAAGAAGTAAGACTCAAAGTCGAGCCTTATCCTGCTGTTCATGCTTGCCGGATCGGCCGCGGCAGCAACCCCCGCGGGATTCACGGGCTGTGCGTCTGTCCGGACGGCAAGGGTGGCAAGAGTCAGTATGATCAATCCCCAACGGTAAAATCTCCCCATAGGCTGACACGTTTCTACTCTATAATAAAGATAAGGAATTGTGGGCAGGAATAGCGTAGTTGGCGTAATTCCCGAAATCTCCGGCGACTCATATAGTAATTCACATTATCCGTCTTATGTCATCCTATAAGCGTTTTGTTGCACTCTTCGTCCTGGCTGTAACAGGATGGAACACAGTATGGGCACAGGAATCTGACAAGGAATGGCCTGCATATGGTGGCGACCCCGGGGGTATGCGTCATGCAGCTTCCTCGCAGATCAACAAGAGAAATGTGAATCAGCTTAAGATAGCGTGGACATTCCACACCGGTGAGCTGAATCTTTACGAGGGAACAAATGCGACAGAGAAAGCCGCATTCGAAGCGACACCCATCATGGTTGACGGCACGCTTTACTTCAGCACGCCGTCCGGCAGAGTATTTGCGCTTGACGCATATTCAGGAACCAAAAAGTGGGAGTATGATCCGAAAGTCAACCTGCGACACGACTTTTCTGAAATCACGTCCCGCGGCGTGTCGACATGGCCGGGACCGGACCTTCCAAAGTCTGCCGGACGTCGCAGAATTTTCAACGCAACTATTGACGGACGTCTCATTGCCCTTGACGCTGCCACAGGAAAGCCGATCAGGGAATTCGGAGACAACGGCACAATCGACTTACGCAAGGGCATCGGAGACATTAGTGTTACTTCGCCACCAGCCATCATAGGAAACACGCTGATCATCGGGTCTTCAATGGGCGATAACCAACGGCTTGATTATGAAAGAGGAGTAGTTCGAGCCTACGATGTAATGAGCGGCAAACTGCTGTGGAGCTGGGATCCGATTCCGCGTGATCCGTCGGATGCCGCGTACGCTACGTGGCAAGGCGAGAAGGCAATGCTCACCGGCGCGGCTAACGCGTGGTCTATTTTGTCGACAGATCCTGAACGCAACCTTGTTTTCATTCCCACCACCGCTCCAAGTCCTGATTATTACGGGGGCGAGCGCAAAGGTCAGAACCTCTACGCAAATTCAGTGGTTGCGCTTAATGCTTCTACGGGTAAGGTGGTATGGCATTTTCAGGTAGTGCATCATGATATATGGGACTATGATATCGCTGCACAACCTGCGCTGATTACGGTGCAACGCGATGGCCGCGACGTTCCTGCGGTTGCTGTCGGCACGAAAATGGGCCACATCTTTGTTCTGCACCGCGAAACCGGGGAATCGCTTTTCCCTATCGAGGAAAGGCCAGTGCCGCAGAGTACTATCCCGGGTGAGCAATCGAGCCCGACACAGCCATTCCCGATTTTGCCGAAGCCGGTAGGTCCTCAGCACGTTAGTGTAGATGATGCATGGGGTTTGACAGAAGAGAATCGCGAACGCGCCCGAAAGAGAATTGCTTCGCTCAGGAACGAAGGGACGTTCACACCTCCGAGTTTTGAAGGCACCATGGTTGCGCCGTCAAATGCAGGCGGAATACACTGGGGTGGTATGTCGTATGATCCCAACACGAATTTGTTGGTGACAAACATTAACCGACTTATTGCAGTCATACGCCTTGTGCCAAGAGAAAAGATCAATGAAGAAGACAACAAGCCAGGTTCGATACGCGCTGAGACGGGTTGGCAGAGAGGCACTCCGTACGTCTTGAAACGCGACTACCTCATTGACTTTGAAAGCCACACGATTTCCATGCAAACACGGCCACCCTGGGGCACCCTCCTCGCAATCGATATGAACAGCGGTGAACTGAAATGGGAAGTGCCATTGGGATTCATGTACGATCCCAGAGAATACCCTGATGCAATACATTGGGGCTCGCTGAATTTTGGCGGAGCGCTTACAACATCCGGCGGCCTAACCTTTGTTGCGGGAACGCACGACAACTTCTTCCGCGCGTTTGAAACTCAAACCGGAAAATTGCTTTGGCAAGATCAACTTCCTGCAGGGGGACAGGCCACTCCAATGTCATATGTGCTCAACGGCAAACAGTTCGTCGTGATTGCTGCGGGTGGCCACGGGAAGTTGGGTACCAAACTTGGAGACGCGGTTGTCGCCTATGCGTTGCCGTAGGTTGCCTGGAGAATCAGGTCAAGGGTACAGCAAGTACTTCTTGCGCATCTCTTTGTATTGACTTAACCCTGGTTCCCAGCTTGCGCGAATCTCTTCTTCCGGAACGCCGTCAATGATTTGTTGACGGAACAGTCCGGATCCGATGAGTTTTTCAATCGTGCCCATTTGATTGCTCAGACTGGAGTCGAAAAACTTTTCTTTATGAGGATGAGCCTGATAGAGTTCAATGATCCATTGCAGGTTTATCTTTCCGCTTTTGCGGAGGAGGTCGGTGTCATAGTTTCTCAGGTCCAGTCCGTAGCACACCTGGTCCATAAAGAGAGGTGTCTCCGCCATCCCTTTGATGCTCACCGGAGTAAAATGGAAATCATATTTGCCTTTTAGCTCCGGACTTCCCAGAACCGTGAAGGGAAAATACGTGCCTCTTCCGTGGTTGAGGTAGGTGCCTTCGAACATACACGTCGAGGGATACAGAAGCACGGCCTGTTGTGTGTTGAGGTTGGGAGAAGGACTTACTGGTAGGGTGTACGGCATATCGTGAGCATAATTGGCTACCGGAATAATCTTGAGACGGCATTTTACCTTGTTCGTTAGCCAACCCTCGCCGTTAGCCATCAGTGCAAACTCTCCGACGGTTAATCCGTGCGCCATCGGTATTGGGAACATGCCAATACCGGATTTGTATTTCATATCGAGTACCGGTCCGTCAATAAGATAGCCATTCGGATTGGGCCGGTCGAGAATGATAAGCTCCTTGTCATTTTCATGACAGGCCTCCATGAGTCGAGCCAGCGCATTGATGTTGGTGTAGAACCGGCATCCCACATCCTGCAGGTCGTAGATGACGACATCTACGTCAGCCAGATCCTCCGGTGCAGGTTTGTTTTTTCTTCCGTACAGTGAAACAATGGGGATCCCTGTTTC
>DATCLO010000053.1:0-6350 GCA_036563875.1 Cyclobacteriaceae bacterium | reverse complement strand
AATTGCGTTCATCTTCGTAGTCCTGGAAATCTCCAGTGAGGCTCAGGTCCAAACCCGACCCGCTCGCAATGTTTTCATAGAATCGTATCATGACTTCCTCCGGTTCAATCGCGTTGTAGCGCGACTGAAAAGAAATCTGCTGGATGCTCGCATTGCTGACGATGTGGTTCGGATATGAGTTACGGGTATTGGTGACGTTGTCGAATGCATTGTGTGGCCAGTACGGCAGCGCATGCGTCGTTTGAGATTCATGGCGGATGATATCTACATAGTCGGGCATGTATGTGCAAATCGCGATGTTTGGGTTTTTCGACTTCACAAGCTCGTGCAGGCGACGCATCAGGTCGTTGATGGTATGTTGCTTGAATTCCTGGTATTTCCGGAACACCGGATCATCGGGGTTTTCTTCCCGTGGTAGTTTGAGTCCGCCGCTAAATTCAGCAAATGCCTTTTGATCGTATGGATTCTGGTCGATGCCATGATAAATGCCGAGGTAGGGATTTCGCGTTTGATATCCGGGCATGTTGATGAAGATGCAATCTATCGGATAGCTTTCGATTACTTCATCCACAATCTTAAACAGCCACTCCTGTTCATACGGCGCATTGATGGAGACGACATACAGATCGTCATTGATGATCCGCTCACCTTTTGGTGAGATGTAAAACCAGTCGGGATGTTCGTCGAAAATGCTCTTGTGAGCGCGGCTAAAATCAAAACGAACAATGACCCGAATCCCCGCGTTGTGACATTTCTCGATAACATCACGCAGCATGTCGGGCTGCATGTGTGGATTGGTGTAATGGTATTTCAGCTTCGTCGGGTAAAAGGCCATGATACCACCCGCATTGATGATGAGGGTATTGGCGGAAAAGTATTGTAAGTCCGCCACCAGCGAGTCGACGTTCAGGTTCGCCTCATACGCCGGAAGGTTGGTCTGAATAACCCTGAGGTTGTTGCGTTTCCACCAGGGAATATCTGACGGCCAGACAATCCTTTCCGGAAGCTGTGGCTTTTCTTCACGGGCGCAGTTAACAAATATTAGGATTATTAATAGTATGAGAAGGCTTTTCGAACGTTGGTAGCGCATCTATGTTTGTAGCAATTTGAAAGTTTGTCGTATCGAAGTTTCCCGAGTTATAAACGTTCCAATCAGAACTACTGCAAACTGCATACTACTGCCCACCCTCCCGATAGCTATCGGGATGCCTATTGCCTACTGGATTCAATCCACCTATCAATCTTCTCCTCCAGCAAATTCAACGGGACCGTCCCCGACTCCAGCACCTTATTATGAAACTCTCCAATGTCGAAGTTTTCACCAAATGCTTCTTCAGCGCGGGTTCGCAGCTCGCGGATTTTCAATTGACCAACCTTGTACGACAACGCCTGACCAGGAATCGCCATGTAGCGCTCGATCTCGGCAATGATCGATGCCTCCGTCTCAGCTTCATGATCCAATGAATACTGTATAGCCTGCTCGCGGGTCCAGCCTTGTGTATGCATGCCGGCATCGACAACCAACCGGATGGCACGGTGCATCTCACCACTCAGCATTCCGAAATACTGATAGGGATCGGTGTATAATCCCAACTCTTTGCCTAACGACTCCGCATAAAGTGCCCATCCTTCAATGTACGCGCTGTTGCCCAACAGCTTTCGAAACTCCGGCAGGCTGTCATTCTCCTGTTGCAAAGAAATCTGGTAGTGGTGACCCGGAATCGCTTCGTGAAGGAACAGGTCTTCATCCATCAACACATTGTACTCTTTTGGTTCCGGTACCGGAACGTAAAAGATTCCCGGCCGTGTACCGTCCAGCGAACCAGGATTGTACTCAGCGCTGGCCGACGCTTCACGGAAAGCCTCGGTGCGACGCACCTCAAACGGTGTCTTCGGTTTCTTGTCGAACAGCCTGTCCAGGTGTGGCTTCATACGCTCATGGATCGCATTGAAGTTGTTGATGACCTCATCGGCAGTCTTGAACGGCATCAACTCCTTGCGCGAGCGCAGATGGTCGAAGAACGCTTTGAGGTTTCCGTTAAATCCGGTTTGCTTCATGACCGCTTCCATCTCTTTGGTGATGCGTTCCACTTCCCTTTGACCCAACTCGAACACCTCGTCAGCGGTCATGTCAGTAGTCGTGTAGTACTTGATAAGAAACTGGTAGTACTCCCTCCCATTTGGAATTTCGCTGATGCCGGCAGTCTCACGACACGCAGGCAAGTATTCCTTTTCCACGAAGTCGGCAAGCCGCTTATGCATCGGGATGATTTTCTGTGATACCATCTCTTCATAAGCCTGAGTGATTCGCTGCTTGTCCTCTTGCGAAAACGACTCGGGCAATTTCTTAATCGGCGCGTAGAAGAGGTGGTTTGCAACAGGACCATGGTCGAACTCGCGAAGCTGCGGTATTACCCTTTGGGCGAGCACCTTGGGCAGCACATATCCTTCCGCCATGCCTTTGCGCATGTTGACGATGGCTGTATCGCACCACACGATGTAGTCATCAAGACGAGAGAGCCAGTTTTCATAATCCTTTACCGTTGCGAAGGGTTGGAAGCTTGCGCCGCTGGCGAGCTGACCGACCATGAGGGGCAGCGACCAGAATTGGTTGAGCGGCATCAGGTGTTCATTGAACTTGAGGCGTTCCAGACCCAGATCGCAATTCCACGCGATGATGTCGTAACTCAATTGGTCTTCCTCATCCAGGGCATTGCGATCGATGGTGGCGAGTCGGTCCTTATAGTCCTGATAGAATTTTCTCAATTCCTCCCGGAAGGCGACGGATATGTCGTTGTGAAGCGTATCGTTATAACGCGTATCGCCGGAGAGGGTAGCCTCGACGGGGTTGAGTCGCAGGTAGTCCTCATGGTAATCGGCCATCAGGGTATCCATGAGCGCGGCGTAGTCGGCCTGCCGTGTTTCGGGGGAATTGCACGATATCATAGCAAACAGAAACAATGCAAGGAAAAGGAAATGAGTTTTCATCATAGGGATTCAGGTTCAGTTTCCGGTGGCTCCAAATTGCAAAAAAAAGGTGTCGGCCGGAGTTGCAACAGCAAATAAATCACAGAAAACGGGAGAACAACATGGCGCAGGATTTCGTAGATTAGGCAGGTACAAACCCCCTAACTAGATATGAAAACCCTTCTTTCCACTGCTGTTTTCAGCATTCTGGCTACTGTCGCCGCCTTGGGACAGGATGCCTCCTCAAAGAAGATCGTCTTTGACATCACCAGCGCAGATCCAAAAGTCCAGGAGACCGCCATTCGGCACGTCGGACTCATGGCAGACAGCTATCCCGGCATACAGCTGGAGCTTGTCGTTTACGGCGGGGCGCTGCCGATGTTCATGAAGGAAAAGTCGACCGTTGGCGAGAAGATCGCTGAGCTGGCGCAGAACAAGAACATCACGTTCGCCGCCTGTCAGGGTACGATGAAGCGGCACAACGTTGACGCAAGCCAACTGCTGCCCGGCGTGACGGTAGTGCCGGATGCCATCATGGAGATTGTGACGAAGCAGAATGAGGGCTGGGGATATATTAAGGAAGTAGCATATTAACTATGTGTCCTATGTGATTTCTATGTGTTCTATGTGGTTCCAACATCTTTTTGAACCACATAGGGCACATAGGAATATCACATAGAACACATAGGAGTGGCGACACCTAGTCCCCTACTTCCAATACGAACACCTCTTGCGCCTGCAGCTCTTCGACTTGCTCGCCATCGCCCTGACCGGATCGCTGAACGAACAGGTGCAGCCGGCGTTGCGACTTCCATAGCTCTGTATCATAACTAGGTTCCCAGGCGCCGACGGAAAAGTCGGTGACGTCGTAGATATACCAGCCTGCACGGCGGAGGAGATTATTGGTGAGAGCTACCGACACACGGCTGTCTCGTTCGGCATCGCGGAAGATGAGCATCACACTTACTTTCCTGCCCTTACGTTCGGCTACGACCTGCGGTCGCGATATGGGTATCCGTTTAGTTCCCGCACCGCTTAGGGTAAAGCTTTGAGTACGTTCTCCGACCTGCTGTCGCTTCCATGCTTTGCCGTCGTGATACACAAGTTGATACTGCGGAGTGTTGTTGTCGTCTGCCCAGTAGGTCGCGATGTACGGCCGACCAAGATCGTCAGCATACATTGACGTCTGATTTATGAGCTCGCTGCCCTGAGGAATTCGAAACGCATACTCAGCGCTGGCTGCCGTTATAGGGAGGCTGTACGTTGTTCCATCGGATCGTTCCCATGTAACGCCGCCGTCGCGCGAACGTGCATAACATAAGTCGTGATTGCGGGCCACATCCGGCGACTCACGCCACACCCACGACAGGTGAATCGTTCCCTGTGCATCCACGCATGCCTGCCAGTAGGCATTTCGTTGTTCTTCGCCGTCAATCAGAATTGTGTGAATGCGTTCCCACGTTTGCGTTTTTGTAGTGTATCGATTCAGCACCAGGTTGCCGCCTCCTGAGGCGCCGCTGCGATACATAAAGATCAGATCGCCGGAGGGCATTCTGAAAAATTCCGGGTAGGTGACATCCCCTTCTTCGCTTCCGGTCATGGAAAGGTTGCTCGTTAACACCATCGACCCAGGTGAGACGCTGCGGCGATATTGCAAGGGACTGTTGTGATGATTCCAGGCAACATGAAGGTATCCATCACCGTCGACGATAATGCTGATCGAATTATGTGCATCCGCGACATTGCCTGTGAGATCCGTTCTGCGGTAAGACCATTCTTCTGAATTGACTTCTCGCTTTGCCAGAATCACGCGTCCAGTTGAATCGTACCACGCCGCGTATTGTACACCGTTGTACGTTACGAGTGAATTCTTCCGGAACACAACCGTGTTCACCGACGTCTTCGCCCAACCACGCGGGAGTGGCTGCGCAAGACAGGCGTTAATGGTGATGAGAAGGACGGCGGAGATCGAGAGGAAGCATCGCATGTAGGGAAGATAGGAAATTATGGATGTCGCCGCCAGGCTGAACCTATGTGCTCTATGTCCTATGTTGTTCAAAACTCCCGTTCACTGTAATTCAATAAGTTCGCGCTAATGATTATTTTTGCGCGCAAATAAACGATCCGCTGAAAAAACGTGTCTATTCAAACGTATGCATAAGTTCGTAACACGGAACCTCATCGCCCTTCTCCTCGCAGTCTTTGCAATTTCTGCGTATGGTCAGGACAGCCCTGAAAGCATCGTCCTCTACGATCCCATATTCTGGAAGGACGACCTGAAGCTGAAGTCGGAGCAGTGCAATGAAATTCGGGCCGTGAATATGGAGTTTTACGAGAAGATCCTGGACACGTACGAAGAATCCGCCAACGACAGCCGAGAGCTGAACCGCGCCCTCCTTCAATGTTCAGTGGAGCGCAGCAACCAGATATGGCAAATCTTTAGCCCCAAACAGCGGAAGAAATGGATGAAGCTGTGGCACGAGCGGTATACTGAGGTTGGGAATGATGGGTAGAAAAGTGTTGACGTGTTGATGTGCTGAAGTTCCAAACATCTCAGCGTCTCTGCGCCTCTGCGGTTTAAACATCCAAACGCCGAAGGCGTTTCAAACAATCTCCTTCCGCACTGTCCGCGGCCTTTGCTCCCGCTCCTTCTCCTCTTCCAAAAACTCCGCCCTGCTCTTGATATGCAGCGCTGTGCCTATCGCGTCGACGATGCGTTCGATGTAGTCGCGGTTGCGGCTGACGATGACGTTCATCGTGCCGATGTTGGTGGTGATGCGCACGGCATAGCGTACGGGCACAACGACAAGTGATACGAGGCCAAGGAAGAAAAGGAATGCGCCAGTGCCGAATACGAGGACATTTTGTGGTATCACAACGCCAGCGACGCGGGCGACGGGCACCCAGTAGTAGACGCTTTCAGGAATGAGACGGAAGTATTGTACCGCCGCGATGCCGGCGCCCAGCGACATGAATAATACGGATGGCAGGCGTGTCGGTGAAATGCGCGCTACGCCATACTTGACCAGGTCTTCAAGGGGGAATAAGCGTTTGCCGACGCGCAATGAATAGCCCGTGATTGTAACCTTCTTTCCATCAGTGTACACTGTCTTTTCTCGCATAAAAAATTCCGCTTGGGTTGTTCACCTTTAGGCGGTGAGGACTCCGGTCTGTCTTGATGATTCGAACTGTCGGTCGCGTTACGGTTCTCCGTCGTCTGCGACCGGCAATCACGGTAGCCGCACCCGCCACGATCAGGATGCTGCCGATAGCCGGGGCCCATTCAACCGGTCCCACGTCGTCAGTAAACTTTGCCTTGTCTCGGTTTGCCGGCTTCGTCGCCTCGCTACCCATCACGGGACTAAATCTAAGCGTCAGGGTGA
>DATCLO010000052.1:0-55530 GCA_036563875.1 Cyclobacteriaceae bacterium | reverse complement strand
ATGTAAAATCCAACCAGCCCACCTTTGAAGTCGACAAAGGCAGCGAAGATATTGATGCCGTCTTTTTCGACAGCGACAACGACGGGGATTTGGATTTGTATGTCGTGAGTGGTGGATACGAATTTGAAAAATCCGATCCGGCCTTGCAGGACCGACTTTATTTCAACAATGGAAAGGGCCAGTTTACCAAGACTGCTTTGCCGGAAATGCGCATTAGTGGTTCGTGTGTTCGGCCTTCGGATATCGATGGTGATGGCGACCTGGATTTGTTTGTAGGAGGAAGGATCGTTCCAGGACGTTATCCGGAAGCGCCGGAGAGTGTTGTCCTGATTAATGACGGCAGGGGAGGATTTACTATCGGTTCAATTCCTGACGAGCTGCGGAACGCAGGAATGGTTACTGATGCGGCGTGGGTTGATTTGAATGGCGATCAATTTGAAGACCTTGTCGTGATAGGAGAGTGGATGGACATCGAAATCTTTGTCAATGGGAAAGGAAGTCTGAAAAAGGTAACGTCAGATTTCATCGCGGAGCCTTCCTCGGGATGGTGGAATTGTATTGTAGCGGCGGACTTTGACAATGATGGTGACAAGGACTTTGTTGTCGGAAACGTCGGCCTTAACAACCAGATCAAAGCCACAGCCGAGCGGCCTGCAACAATGTGGTATGCGGACTTCGATGATAACGGCTCTGTGGATCCCATCCTTAACTACTACATAATGGATCGCAGCTATCCGTATCCCACACGCGATGAGCTTGTAGGACAGCTGCCGGGGTTCCGTAAGCGATTTAAGGATTATGACAGCTATTCCCGAGCCAGTCTTGATGAACTGTTAACGCCACCGGAGAAGGAGTTAGCTTCTCAGTTGACTATGGTGCAAATGCAGAGTTGCTATGTCAGAAATGACGGGAATCAATTTGTTATCGAGCCGCTTCCCATCGAAGCACAGATTGCGCCGGTGTTTGCTGTTGCGGTTCTGGATGTGAATGGGGACGGAAACCTGGATTTTGTTGCTGGTGGGAATCTCACGGCAACACGATCAAGAACGGGAAAAATGACAGGTAACACAGGATTTGTTTTCCTGGGTGATGGAAAGGGTGGATTTGAGTTTGTTAAGCCGGCTGAGACGGGGCTGCAATTGGCGAATGATGTGAGAAAAATTGTAGCTGATGGAGAGAGGGTGGTCGTGGGAATCAATAATGGGCCGGTGAAGATGGCAAAGGTCAATGTTCGTACACGGTCCGTTGCAGATTTGGGCAATTGATGATAAGTACTAACGCCACTCCCCAAATCTTTTGCCGCTAAGATTACTTCCTGATTATTCCATACAAGAACGTCCCTATCAGCGCTGCTGCAATGATGACGACCATGGCAGGAAATCCTGCACCTGCAAGGGCATAGAGGGAACCGGGGCATGCACCCGTCATTGCCCATCCCATGCCGAAGAGCATGCCACCGATTACTGTACCTCTGTTGAGGGTCTTACGTTTGGGTTGAAGCACATTTCCATCGGAACCTTTTAAGCCCGACTTGCGAATCAAAACAATTGAAAGCGCGCCGACTGCCACTGCAGAGCCGATTACGCCGTACATGTGAAACGATTCAAAGCGAAACATTTCCTGAAGCCGGTACCAGGAAACGATCTCACCCTTTACCAGGGCGACGCCAAACCAAGCTCCAGCCAGTATGTACTTCGTGATATTCCATACGCGATTTAAGACAGACGGCTTCGTCTGATCCATTTCGCGAGCTTCACGTTGTTGAAGAACTTGAATTTCTGAGATCATATTTCAAGGGCGAGAATGAACGGAAGAATAGCGTGTGTCATGATCAGGCCTCCGAGCATAAAGCTGCACGTCGCAACCAGCGATGGAATCTGCATTGACGACAGACCAAGAATCGAATGACCCGATGTACAACCTCCGGCGTATCGGGTGCCGAAGCCGATCAGGAGACCTCCGCCAACAGCAAGCAACAGTCCTCTCAGTGTAAGCAGACTATCTATAGAAAATAGCGCCTCCGGTATGGGTGCTGTTGTAGGCGTGATTCCGAAAGTCGCGAGGTATTGTTGCAGGTCGGCGTGTATGACAACATCTTCATTTGGCGCGAGGATGGTGCCTGCAAATACACCACCCAGTATCAACCCGCCAGCAAAGAGCAAATTCCATTGTTCATTTCGCCAGTTGTACGAGAAGTAAGTAAACCGCCTGGCCGGAACAACAGCAGCACATATGTGTCTGAAGGACGATGATACGCCGAGCGACTTGTTACCCAGCAAAAGCAGCAGCGGCACAGTAAGACCGATCATGGGACCTGAAATATACCAGGGCCATGGTTTGGAAAGAATCTCGAGCATAATAATGCAGAAAGGCTGCAGACTGCAGCGTCAAATAACCAACAACAGGGCTTCCAGGATGACCCTGATGAAACATGTCCTTTCTATACGGAGGGACGAAAAAAAGGTTATGAAATGTTTTGAAGATTGGCGAAGCGACTAGTTCAGCGTAGGCTCGAGGCGGGCCGATTCTTCACTTTGCTTTTTGGCTTTCTTCTCCTTTTTCGCGAGGGATTTTGCAATCTTATCCGCTTTCTTGTTTAGCTTTTTCAGCTCTGCTTTGAGTTGCGCAGAAATTTTCTTTGAAGCTTTTCCGATCAACTTCCTCGTTTTGCGGGAAGTGGGTGAAAGCTCAAGGTCTTCAATAGTCTTATTAACGGCCTCTTCAATTTTGGTTCGGACGTATTTTTTTGATACTTTTTTCATAGAGAAGAATCCAATGTAGGGTATTACTAAAATAGAGGACAATTGTCAGAAGTAACAGAATTAACATAAACTTAACACGTAATCGGGGCGGGCAGGTTTCGAAGTGTGGATAACCACTTGAAACTTAATCAATTACGGATGTGTTGAGGGTATAAAATCGGAGCGTTATGGAACGAGTGCTGGAAGTATTATCACAACCATGGCCATGGTATGTATCCGGTCCGCTGATCGGTCTTACCGTTCCCCTTTTATTTATCCTGGGGAACAAATCATTCGGAATCTCATCGTCTTTTTCTCACATCTGTGCTGCGGTGTTGCGTCCCGCAATTCCGTTTTTTAGATACGACTGGAAAAAAGAAGCATGGAATCTCTGGTTTGTCGGAGGACTTGTGCTTGGCGGTATCATTGCAGCTAACGTATTTCCATTCCCTCAGGATATTGAGGTCAGCAACTCGCTAAAGGCGGAACTGGTCAACTATGGCGTTACACGCTATGACAACCTGCTACCTGCAGAGTTGTTTTCCTTTGAGGGATTGGGAACACTACGCGGATTTGTGCTGATTGTCGTCGGTGGATTTCTTGTCGGCTTTGGAACGCGTTATGCCGGCGGATGTACATCGGGACATGCGATTATGGGATTGTCCAATCTTCAATTGCCTTCCCTGGTCGCGACCATGAGTTTCATGGCAGGTGGTTTCATAATGGCCAATGCAATCCTACCTTTCATCTTAACGCTGTAGAGTATGAGCACAGGTGAAGTTGTAGAGGAATTTCAGAAGCTTACGGATACAGATCCGGAGGGCAGAGCCATCGACAGCGGTCTCAACGAGTCGCATCTTTCTCTGCCGTGGTGGCACGACATCAAATTTCTAATAGCCGGAGCGTGGTTTGGTTTGTTGCTCGTGAAAAGTGAAGTCATTTCCTGGTTCCGAATACAGGAGATGTTCAGATTTCAGTCGTTCCACATGTACGGTGTCATCGGATCAGCCGTGCTGGTCGGCATGTTCTCGCTCTGGATCATTAAGAAATTTGGTATTCGCACGATTTACGGTGAGCCGATTGTAGTTGCCGACAAGAAATTTCACAAAGGCAACATCTACGGAAGCCTTCTGTTTGGTTTCGGCTGGGCCATGACGGGCGCGTGTCCTGGTCCGCTATATGCACAACTCGGTACGGGAATGCTCGTGATAGGAGTGACCATCATCAGTGCGCTTGCGGGGACGTGGGTGTACGGACTGCTGCGCGCGAAGCTACCGCATTGATTAGCGATTTGTGATTTGTGATTTGACCCCTCGGAAGAAGTCTTTCCCAATCTTTGGGGCGATAAATCAAAAGTCGCTAATCGCTAATCACCAATCGCTAATCGATCAGGCTTCCCACCACGGAAGCGGTAGCGGCACATCATTAACAGAATCAACCAGGAGGTCCGGCTTGAAAGCGTAGTGGATCAGGTCTTCTCTTCTCGAAATACCGGAAAGCACGAGAATGGTTTTGTAGCCCATGATGGTGCCGCCAAGAATATCGGTGTCCATGGTATCGCCGATCACGGTGGTGTAAGCGGTTTCGAGTCCCAATGCTTTTCGAGCTGATCGCATCATGACGGGACTTGGCTTGCCGATGACAAAGGCGCGTTTTCCGGTCGCCTCTTCAATCATGGCGGTGGTTGCAGCGATGCCGAGGTTGTTCCAGCCTTTCTTCTTGGGCGAAGGATCGCGATTGGTAGTAATAAACTTCGCTCCTTCGAGTATCATGTCGACGGCGCGCTGTACCATCTCGAGCGTGAAGTTGCGTCCCTCACCCAGCACGACCCAATCGGGGTCCGTCTCCACCAGTGATATCCCTGCCTCGTTGAGGCTGCTCAGGAGTCCGCCCTCTCCCAGCACATAGGCTGATCCGCGCGGAATCTGTGCGCTGAGAAATGCTGCCGTGGCCATGGCGCTCGTATAGATGTGGTGCTCTTCGACGTGTATGCCGAGTTTTGCAAGCTTTCGTACCACTTCAGTACGGCTTCGCTGGCTGTTGTTCGTCATGAACATAAAAGGAATTTTCTCTTCCAGCAGGCGCGCAATAAAACGGTCGGCGCCGGGGATCATCACGTCACCGCTATAGATAACCCCGTCCATGTCGATCAGTATGCCGTGTTTCATGTTTCCGATTTGGCGTGAATGAGGCAAAGATAATTGAAGGGGTTATATTTAGCGCCTTAAGTTCCACAATGCAAACGGAAATAGTCACTATAGCGCTGATTGCCGCCAATGTGTTGATATCCTACAAAGGTTTTCAGGACCCTTCCTTCTTCAATCGTCACCTATTCGAAGTGGGCAGGGTCCTGCACCATCGTGAATACGGACGGCTGTTCATGTCGGGATTCCTGCATGTTGACTGGACGCACCTTCTGTTCAACATGTTTTCGCTGTACAGCTTCAGCATGATCATGGAACGTCTGCTGGGCCCGGTGAGTGTTTTGATCATCTACTTTGCAAGTCTTCTTGGCGGAGATTTGCTCGCGTTGTTCATCCATCGGAGGCATCCGGGCTACCGGGCAGTCGGCGCCTCAGGGGCTGTATCAGGGGTAATCTTCGCTGCCATTGCAATCGTTCCTGACATCTATGTAAGCATTTTCCTTATCCCGGTCGGCATTCCGGGCTGGGTATTCGGCATTTGTTATGTTATCTACTCCATGTACGGCATTCGCTCAAGTGCCGGCAACATTGGCCACGAAGCTCACCTCGGCGGGGCGCTGGTGGGCCTTGCCACTGCAGTGTTGCTTGTCCCTGCCGTTCTCACGGAGAACACACTTCCCGTTGCGCTGATCGGCATCGCGGGCACGGCGTTTCTGCTGTTGATAATATTCAAGCCAGATGTGATAAGAAGACGATGAACGATTGGCGATCAGCGATTATCGATTAGCGATTTGAGATTTGGTGCCCACGAAATGGATTGGCGCACAACGTGAACACCGTAAAGCAGACCTGCGGTCGCTTTACGGTTAAAACACGAAACATTTAAGCACGTAAAGGAAGTACGCTAACGTCAATCCTTGGTGTCGCCCAACATCAACACACCAACACATCAACACATTAAAGAATCTCCTCCGCCACGACTTCCTCTTCCGGTGGTCGTAGACCTATGTATCCGCGGAGGTAGTTGATGATAATGCTATAGTTTTTCAGAAAGGCCATTCCAACAGAAGCATGGTTGTGAAGGGCCGAGTATGTGGTAGAGACAGGGACGTTGGTTGCCGTGTAGTCGTTTAGCTGAACGAATTTTGCAATGGAATTGGATCCCATGATGAATCCGTTGAGGCCCATGCCGAGCATTTTCCTGGCTGCTTTTGACGGTAGTCGCTTCTTGTCGGACGTCGTCAGGAGAATTGACAGCGACGAACCGGTATCCACCAGCATATCCAGGGTTTCTTCTTTCTCCGGGAGCGTGAACGAAGCCGAAACGACGGGTCGGTGGTGGTCCAGGTTCAGGGGGATGTGATGGTAGTCGGGAGGAAGGGTGCGATTATGGGGCGTTCGGAAAATGATTTGCTGCCGCAGGGGGTGTATTTCAATTTCAAACCGCGTAAACAGATCGTAACCAATGAGCCCGTCGACCTGGAGGTGACGGTGAAGAAATTTCTTCCCTGACACAATCACGATAGGCACCTTTTCTCTTTTGACAGGGCCAAGCGTAACTGTATTATCCAGTGTCACGCTTCCGACTGCAGGTTTACCGGTCCCAATGCCCGAGAACGTTACGTTAAAATCGGGGACGATGTCGAACATTTTTTCGTACTGCTTACCGAATAAGATCAGGGACTGACATCCGGTATCCAGGATCAGGTTGGCGGTCACGTTTCCATTGATGACAAATGGCAGAACAATGAGATTATCGACAGTAAGATATGTCATCGAGTATTCGTACAGCGAATCGGGAAGCGCGAAGCCAGGCGAAATCAGATCTTTGTGAATTGAGTGGCCCTGTGCGTGGGATCGATAACACAGCGTCAGTGAAATGAATAGGGCAAGGATGCCTGTGGCTCTGGACGACATAGTTTGGCTCTTTGGGAAACCAAACTATCCCTGAGCCAACTGCCGAACGAGCCGTAAAAAGCCTGATTTTTTGACGCAAGCCAATATTGTGACCCGCGCAGCAGGCGATGGGTTACATCAAAATTCGGTATACGTGTAGGTAATTATGTATTCCCGGCATAACGAAAACTGGGGTAACGCACCTCGTA
The DNA here is from genome assembly GCA_036563875.1 of Cyclobacteriaceae bacterium. Classification (GTDB taxonomy): domain Bacteria; phylum Bacteroidota; class Bacteroidia; order Cytophagales; family Cyclobacteriaceae; genus ZC4RG29. The sequence goes on along the minus strand of DATCLO010000052.1, from coordinate 48,540 downwards.
ACAGCAAGGATGAAAGAGAATTATTCCGGACGTTTTTCGCTGCTCACCCGCATAGCAAGTCGTACCGCTTCGTAAGCATTTACAATACCACCAGCGATACAGATCTGGTCGATGCGAACCTCTTCGAGCGTGTCGGGCTTCCTCACCTTGACACCATTGAGGCGACGCGTCGACTCGCGCAGAATGTTCCTGACATCCTGGGCGGTGAGATTCGGGAAGTACGACATCAGGATTGCAGCAACGCCCGAAGTAACGGGCGAAGAAAGACTGGTACCATCAGCGCTGTCGTATTCATTGTCAGGATCGGTAGAATAGATATCGACACCCGGTGCGAAGAAATCCACGGTCTTCTTGCCGTAGTTCGAGAACGAAGCAATCAGGTCGCTGCTGTCCGTGCCTTGTGTCGACGCGCCAACTTCGAGCCAGTTGCTGGCTTCTTTACCGTCCTTGTAGAAGCGCGTGGGGAAACTATCGTCGATGTCGTTGTCGTCTTTGTCGTTACCTGCCGAGTGAATCAACAATACACCTTTTGACTCGGCATAGCGTACGGCCTTGTCGACGATCTCCTTGTGAGGTGAATACCCTTTGCCAAAACTCATGTTGATGATGTGCGCACCGTTGTCAACAGCGTAATAAATACCGTTGGCTATGTCCTTGTCGCGTTCATCGCCATTGGGCACCACGCGTATCGGCATAATGCGCACGTTGTTCGCGACACCGTCGATGCCAATGCCGTTACCGCGTTTGGCCGCGATAACTCCTGCTACGCTTGTGCCGTGTGAAGGATCGGGACCCTTAACATTATTGTTTCCGTAGTAGCGTTCTTCCAGGTCTTCGTAGTTGTCACCAACGATCGAACGCGGATCAAAATCCGGATTGTATCCCACCTCGACGGCGGTGCGGTAGTGATCGCATACTTCACCGTTGTGTTCAATGACGTATTCGAATTCGTCGAGCACTTCGTCAAGGGAAATACCCGGTGTTGTATTTTGGTAAATCACTTTAATAAAGTATGCCGCGAGCTCGATGTCCTTGTTGCTGGATTTGATCGTATCTACAATTGCCGGTGTGATTTCTTCCAAACCGTACGTTTCCTGCAGTAGGTCGATGGACCGTTTCAGGTTTTTGTGAAAGGCTTTGTATGAATCGAGTTGTTGCTGGCAATTCTTGTAGTCGTTTTGACTCTTTGCTTTGTAGCGCTCAAACCGGTCTTTGATCATGAGCCAGTATTCGTATTCGGCCTTTTCCTTTTTACGGATTTTTCGCGTCTCATCGGTGTCGTACTTTGCCCGCAGCCTTGCATATTCCCGGGTGAGCTCATAGGTGTCGGCGTGGACGTCGCCGATGAAGTTCCAGCCGTGCACATCGTCGACATAGCCATTTTTGTCGTCGTCAACACCGTTGCCGGGGATCTCATCCTCATTAACCCAAATGACATCCTTGAGATCCTCGTGGTCGATATCCACGCCTGAGTCCATCACCGCCACTATTACGGTACGCGATGGCTTGCCCTCGAGGAGCTTGTAAGCGCGTTCGACACTGACGCCCTGGACGCGGTCCGTTTCGGGATCCAGGAGGAACCATTCCTTCCGGAGGTCGACAGAGTCGGCGTGTGTGATGTAAGTGTGTACCGATTGAGCGTCTGCAACCAGTGCGCTGATTATCAACAGGCTGGTGAAAAGGGCCCTTATTTTTTTCATGCTAATAGCGTTTAATGATGCCGGGCATTTGCCGGTTTTTTGTTCATGTGCTACCCATCCTTACAGGCCGGTTGCGCGTTAAACATAGCAAAGAGACTGCATCCGGCCATCCTTTTTTACCCGGATGGAGGCAATCGGGCAAAAGTTGTGCTAAAACTTACTTTCGTGACATCTCCGGGTGCGACCCATGCAGATTTAACGCACAAATCCGGACTTTAGCCTTCGCAACCGCTTCGTGTATGGAGATTTTCGTGTTTGTTGGAATAGCGCTGTTTTTCTCATTTTTCTTTTGGGTCGCTGCGAAGCTGAACAAGGAAAGGGGGCTTTAGGCGACGACGACTTGGTTCGCACCGGGCGAGCGGGAAAATGAACCCGTATCGCCCCGTTCGCGTTGTTAAAATCTGCAAAGCTTCTTACTTTTGACGCCCCCGACGATGTCGGGAGGTTTGCCCTGACGACCGGGTGCCGGCGCCAGGTTTCTAAGCCCAGGTGGTGTAATTGGTAGACACGCTACTTTGAGGGGGTAGTGCCTTTACCGGTGTGCTGGTTCGAGTCCAGTCCTGGGCACAACAATTTGCCGAAGTGGTGAAATTGGTAGACACGCACGTTTCAGGGGCGTGTGTCGCAAGACATGTGGGTTCGAGTCCCACCTTCGGCACTTCTTTCTTGTATTCAGTTTTTCCGGATTGGTATAACCCACTCGCACGCTGCCGCCCGACCCTTCTACGGCAACAATTTGACAATCAGAACTTTCTGGAATGCGCCGGGGTTTTGCAGAGGAATTATTGACGAATTGTCACTATAGAGCCGAGGATGGGATTTGAACCCACGACCTGCTGATTACGAATCAGCTGCTCTACCGCTGAGCTACCTCGGCTTGTGGCCCCTCAAATCGCGGGGAAATTTAAGTACAAAAACATAAATTGGCCCTTAGGAGTCGCCCTATGCTTTCAAAAAAATGCAAGTATGCCATTCACGCACTGGTCTATCTGGCCGAACGCTATGATCAGGGTCCTGTGCACATCCAGGAAATCGCCGAAGACCAGAGGATTCCCAAAAAATTTCTGGAAGCCATCCTGCTTGAGTTGAAGAATGCCAAAATCCTGAACAGTAAGAAGGGGAAGGGAGGCGGCTACTACATGTATCGGAAACCCGAAGACGTCAATCTCATTGAGATCATTCGCCTCATGGACGGTGCCATTGCCATGCTGCCGTGCGTATCTCTAAATTATTATGAACCTTGTGAGGAATGCGTAAACGAACACCTGTGTGGTATCCGGGATGCGTTCGTTGGGGTTCGCGACGAGACGCTTAGGGTACTCTCGGAACACACACTCGACCGCATCGTCAAGATAAAAGCAGAAAAGCAGCGGCAGCTGTAAAATTGTTGGCTTTTTTGAAACAAATTTCTTTAAATACATGTACCTCAATTGTATATTGAGCACTCCCTCCTTCCACCCGGGGAGTTAAAGTCTCTGAGGGACGTCATTATTTTCTTCAACAACCAAAACTAAATCAAGATGTCACTAAGATTAGGCGATGTTGCCCCCGATTTTACGGCTGAGACCACCGAGGGCACGATCCGGTTTCACGAATGGCTGGGCGATAGCTGGGGAGTTCTCTTTTCACACCCCGCAGATTTCACCCCCGTCTGCACGACCGAACTGGGAGCTGTTGCGAAACTGCGGTCGGAATTCGACAAACGTAATGTAAAAGTGATGGCGCTAAGCGTGGATCCTCTTGATTCACACCAGCGCTGGATTGGCGATATCAACGAAACACAACAAACTGCTGTCAACTTCCCGTTGATTGCGGACCCGAAGTTCGAGATCGCCAAGCTCTACGACATGGTACATCCCAACGCCAGCGATAAGTTTACCGTACGGTCGGTGTTTGTAATCGGCCCCGATAAAAAGATCAAGCTGACAATTACCTATCCGGCATCGACAGGAAGGAACTTCGATGAAATCCTTCGTGTAATTGACAGCCTGCAACTGACGGCAAACTACAGCGTCGCCACTCCGGCTAACTGGAAACATGGAGATGAAGTAGTGATCGCTCCGGCAATTCCCGACGAGGAAATTCCGAAGCGTTTCCCGAAAGGTCACAAGCGGGTAAAACCGTACCTGCGGCTCACCCCTCAGCCCAATATCTGAGGAGAGCAGAAACACTGAAGAAGCAACCCAAAACGGGTTGCTTCTTTTTTATGAGGCCAGGTATTCAACAATGCCATCCCGGATGGCAGTGAACGTCTGTGTCAGGTACTCTTCATTTTCTTCGAGAAGGGTTACGCGAAAGCCCTGAAGTTCTGAACAGAACGAAGATATCGGCACCACGCATACACCCTTCGCACCTAACAGGTAATACACGAAACGCTTGTCCAGCGGAATCGACTGGCTTACCCATTCTTCAACCAGCGTACGAATGGCAGGATTGTCAATCTTCATGCGCTGATTCGGCCGAAGCACGCCATCTCGGAAAATTATGGTGTTGTAAAATGCTCCGAACGTTTCATTGAACGTAAGCTCTGGTACAGAGCGAAGAAGGTCAGCGATGATCTTGCTGCGTCTGCCAATGCGTTCATTGGTTTTGTCGCGGTATTCGCGAAACCTGGGATCACCCAGGATACGAGGTATCGCCATTTGCGGCAACTTCGTTGAGCAAACCTCGATCATCTTTGCATTGTCGAGCGCAGCGCAATAGCGGCGGAAATCGTCATCCCTATCGCGGTTATAATACTCCATCCATCCACAACGGGCGCCAGGCCACGGCAATTCCTTCGAAATCCCTTTCATTGAGATTCCCGGAACGTCTTCTATAATTTCAGCAAGCGAATAAGCTCTCGCTCCATTGTAGGTGATGTTGATGTAGATTTCATCAGCAACCAGAAACAACTTGAACTCCCTGGCGATTTCCACAATGCGCTTCAATGTCTCCAGCGGGTACACCATTCCCGTCGGGTTGTCAGGATTGATGATGAGGATGCCGACAACATTGGGATTGTACTTGACCTTGAGGTACAAGTCGTCGAGATCCGGATACCAATGGTTGTTTGGATCCAATCTATAGGTCAACGGTTCATGACCGGCGTGTGCCGCCTCGGCGCTGGAGTGCGTTGAGTATGCGGGTGAAGGTCCGATGACGCGCGACGTAGGGGTAATGTACTGATACACCTTTGATATGGCGTCACCGAGCCCGTTGAAGAAACAGATGTCGTCCGGCGTAATCTGTACGCCACCCAGGGCATTTGTTTGCTTTGCGAGAAATTCGCGCGTCTCGAGAATTCCTTTCGACGGGCAGTAGCTGTACACGTCATTCGTCCGAACCAGGTCCGCCACAATATCTTTGATCCAGTCGGGTATGATGTGATTCTTTTGTATTGGGTCGCCGATATTTTCCCACGAAATGCTGAGGCCAAGCTTCTTGAGTTGTTCGGCTTTCTTTACGATCTCACGAATTTCGTAACTGAGCTCTTTAGCGCCTTCGCTAAGTAATGGTTGTCGCATATGGTTTATAGAACTTGGAAATAAGAAGTGAAAAAATGATGGGAGGGGTGATCGATCAGAACCCCGGGAACTATTCCCGACTCGCTCGCTCAACCGCGGCAAAAATATCGTCTCTTACTTTTCGCACTTTCTGTAGTTCGGATTCCAGGTAATCGCGATAGCCCGATGCATCCAGCGTGTCTTTCTCTTCAGGACGGAACTCTCGCATCCAGGTCATCATGGCACGGCTCGCGGAATCGAGTTGCATGATCTTGCTCTCCAACTCACGCCTGTCTTCCTCAACCATCTCTGGAGCATCCGTGATCTTCTGGCTGAGCTGGCGCTTCAGCGCATAAATCTCATCCATTTTCTCCATGCCCTCATCATGCAATCGCATCACCTCGTCGTATAACTCACCCTCCACGTGTCCGGACGTTGGTGCGCCGGCGTGGTCGTGGCGATCGACTGATCCGGCCGGCTTTCCGCAGCCTGCCGACAGCACGTAAGCGACTATCGCGACCGTGATAAGAGAGTAACGCATAGCGTGCGGGCTCGACGGTAAAGGTAGCGGGGTTTAGTACCAAGTTCAAGTGTTAAACGCGCGTTCCGGCGAAAATTAACACGCGGTGAGAGCCCTCTCAAGCCGGTATGTAATTCACAATCCCGACACCTAACAAGCATTAGTTCCTAATATTTTTTGTGGATTGTTCCCGGAGGTTCTTGGATTACAGCAGCTTTTCGTCTTATCTTTATCGCGCAAATTGAAGCAAATGATGATCAACAACGCTTCCTTTTACTTTTACTACTATTTCTTTGAGTGCCGCAAGGGACTTCAAGAGTAGTACGTTGTTGACCGACAATAAGAACTCAAGGAAAGTCCCGTAAAAGCGGGACTTTTTCTTTATATGGACTTTGGAATGAAAAGGTTAGACATCATCGAAATGACAGTGCCCTGCATGCTGGGATGCTGTAACCGCTAGTGCTATGGCAAAAACGAAAAAGACACGAGTAGCCATCCAGGGTATATCCACCAGCTTCCACGAGGTCGCTGCCCTTGCCTATTTCAGGGAGCCGATCGAAACCGTGGAATGCCTGACATTCCACCAGGTCTGCGAAAGCCTGAAAAACAGCGTTGCCGACTATGCGGTGATGGCCATCGAGAATTCCATCGCGGGAAGCATCCTTCCCAACTACTTCCTCCTCCAGGAGTACCACTTTGCCATCGTAGGTGAACTTTACATACCCATTCACATGCATCTGATGGCGCTCCCGGGTGTAAAGCTCGCGGATATCAAGGTGGTCGAGTCGCATCCGATGGCGCTCCGTCAATGCGCCGAATACCTTCAAACCCTCAATGGCGTACAACTCCGAGAAAGCGACGATACCGCCCTGTCGGCACGTTTAATTAAAGAGAAGAAACTGAAAACGACGGCGGCTATTGCCAATGAATTCGCTGCGCGCAAGTTTGGTCTCTCCATCCTTGAAAAGCGGATCGAAACACATAAAAAGAACTTTACGCGTTTCCTGATACTCCAGCGCGGAAGGAACGGAAAGACGGACGGCAACAAGGCATCACTTGCCTTTGAAGTTGCACACACCGTAGGAAGCCTCGCCGATGCGCTGATGACTTTCAAGAATCATAACATCAACCTGACCAAGATCCAATCGATTCCTATCGTGGGTAAGCCCAATGAGTACTCCATTCACATTGATGTGGAGTGGAAGCGCAGAAGGGACTACGATCTGGCTTTGGGTGAGTTGCTTCGCCAGGTAAGGAATCTTAGCATTCTGGGTGAGTATAAGAAAGCTAAAATCGAGTACAGGTAGTACCGGCTAACGATTTTTGACAAATGATCAGAACTGCAAACAGAATAGCAAACGTCGAGGAATACTACTTCAGCAGGAAGTTGGCGGAAGTGCGTTCACTCGACACTCCGGAGTTGCCGGTGATCAACCTGGGTATTGGTAGCCCTGACCAGGCTCCGTCGGCGGATGCCATCGAGGCGTTGGTGACATCAGCGCGTAATCCTGCTCATCACGGCTACCAAAGTTACAAGGGTATTCCTGCCTTCAGGAAGGCTATTGCAGCGTTCTATCAGGATATATACAAGGTGTCGCTTGATCCCGAAACGATGATCCTTCCGCTCATGGGATCAAAGGAAGGTATCATGCACATCGCGATGGCATTCCTGGATGAAGGCGACGAAGTCCTCCTGCCCAACCCTGGCTATCCAACATACTCATCAGTAGCGCGTCTCACGGGTGGTACGCTGCGTTACTACAAACTCAACGAAGAAACGAACTGGGGCATCGATGTCGACGCACTCCGAAAGAGTGACCTCTCGGGGGTTAAGCTGATGTGGATCAACTTTCCGCATATGCCTACGGGAAGAGTAGCGACGCGGGAGGAGCTGAAAGCACTGGTTGATTTGGCAAGGGAGAATCAATTCCTGATCGTCAACGACAATCCGTACAGTCTCATCCTCAACGACAATCCGCTGAGCATCCTGTCTATAGAAGGTGCAGATGAGGTGGCGCTGGAGTTGAATTCACTCAGCAAGTCACACAACATGGCGGGCTGGCGGCTCGGTTGGGTAGCGGGAAGAAAAGAATACATCGACGCTGTGCTGCGTGTCAAGAGCAATATGGACTCGGGAATGTTTCTCGGTCTTCAGCACGCTGCGGTTCAGGCGCTAAAAAACGGTCCCGAATGGTTTGCCCAACTGAACGAAATGTATGCGCGTCGAAGGAGAGTAGCAGCGAAAATACTAGACGTGCTCAATTGTACCTGGTCTGATAATCAGTCGGGCTTGTTCCTCTGGGCAAAAGTAAGCGACAGTGTCCCTGATGTGGAGCGATGGATAGATGAGATACTTTACGCAACGAAAGTGTTTATCACTCCGGGTTTCATTTTCGGCGATGCGGGAGCGCGCTACATTCGGATATCGCTGTGCAGTAAAGAAGAAGTTTTGGATCAGGCGCTGGGCAGAATTCAGGAGTTTTTGAGGAAGTCTGCCTCAGCGAGTATTAAATCGGCAGTTCAATGAATATCGGCGTTGTAGGTTTGGGATTGATTGGCGGATCGATGGCACGCGATCTGCGCGCAGCGGGGGTTGCCTCACGCGTGGTTGGCGTCGACCTGAATCCCACCCATGCCGATCGGGCGCTCGCGATTGGTCTCGTAGATGCTGTAGGTAGCTTGGAAGACGTTGCTTCCTCAACTGATGTGCTCCTCGTATGCATTCCGGTCAATGCGATCGAAACACTGCTTCCCCGCATTATGGACTTGCCGGGCAACGCCATAGTGATCGATACGGGATCAACGAAGTCGCTGATCTGTCGCGCCGTGCGCGAACATCCTGCGCGCGAAAGATTTGTGGCTGCCCACCCAATTGCCGGTACGGAAAATTCGGGTCCCGATGCTGCCATCTCGGGCCTGTTTGCAGGCAAAGTGAATATAATTTGTGAACCGGAACGTTCGGGCCAAAAGGCGATGGAAGTGGCACGACTCGTGTTCGATACGCTCCAGATGAAGACAACGTTCATGGATCCGGACGAACACGACAAACACGTTGCGTATGTATCTCACCTCTCGCACGTGAGCTCGTTCCTGCTTGGCCAGACAGTACTGGACATTGAAAAAGACGAGAAGAATATCTTTACGCTCGCAGGCAGCGGTTTTGCATCGACGGTACGACTTGCCAAGAGTTCTCCCGACATGTGGGCGCCGATCTTCGAACAAAACGCTGGTTTCCTCACACGCGCGCTTGAAGAATACATCGCGCACCTGAAACGGTTTCATCAATGCCTCGTTAATCGCGAGACGACACAGATGCATGAAATCCTTTCGCGGGCAAATGAAATCAGGCGCGTGCTGAACGGCATTGAGCTCAATCAGCAGAAAAACAATTCACAAGTAGCAGATATTAAAACCGAACATAAACTCTAGAAACAAAGCAATATGAAAAAGGTACTGGAATCGGAACCCGTCACGAGCTGGCTTTCAGGTATGGCCCGCCCCCTTATCATTAGCGGTCCTTGTAGCGCCGAGACGGAAAACCAGATGATCATGACGGCAAAACAACTGGCCGCGACGGGCAAAGTCCACGTCTTGCGCGCGGGCATCTGGAAGCCGCGTACCCGGCCGGGTCAGTTTGAGGGCGCCGGCAAGGAGGGGCTGACGTGGTTGATCCAGGCCAAGCGAGAAACCGGGCTTCCGGTTACTACCGAGGTGGCCACTCCGGAACACGTTGAGTTGTGCCTTGAGGCAGGAGTGGATATCCTTTGGATCGGGGCCCGCACCACGGTAAATCCCTTTTCCGTTCAGGCGATTGCTGACGCACTGAAGGGTGTCGACGTGCCTGTGCTGGTAAAAAACCCGGTCAACCCCGATCTCGAATTGTGGATAGGCGCGCTGGAAAGGTTGAGCAAGGCGGGTGTCAAGAAACTTGGCGCTATCCACCGCGGTTTCTCCTCTCCGGAGAAGGGGCCGTTCCGGAATGCGCCCATGTGGAATATGGCGATTGATCTGAAGACACGTATTCCTGATATGGATATCATCTGTGATCCCAGCCACATTTCAGGGACACGCGACCTGATTCCGCTGATCGCGCAAAAGGCACTCGACCTCGACATGGCGGGACTCATGATCGAAAGTCACATTCACCCGGATGCCGCATGGAGCGACGCCAAGCAACAGGTGACTCCTGCTACGCTGGGTAATATCATCGAGAATCTGGTTGTCAGGACGCCATCGTCTCCCAACAAGAATTTCAAAGACACGCTCACCATCCTCCGTGAGCAGATCGACCATCTCGATGATGAGATCATGCAAAAGCTCGCGTCGCGGATGAAAATTTCTGAACAGATCGGACAATACAAAAAGGAAAACAACGTGACCATTTTGCAAGTGAGTCGCTGGGAGGAAATTGTTGAAACACGCATCGCTCTCGGACGGGCTATGGGTCTTAGCAAGGAGTTTACGAATGAACTTCTCAAACTCATCCACAATGAGTCCATTCAAGTGCAAACCCGCGTGATGAACAAGATGGAGGAACGCGTCTGACAAGGTCTTCCGGAAAATGCCCGTGCGCGTTCCCAACGCGACATTGTGACACCAAAAGCAACGGAAAAATGCTTTTTCCTTACATCATGGCCAAAGCGTTTTGGCTATGATGTAAATTGTTGCTTTTAACCTGTTGTCATGATTACTTTTTGGCGCGGCGTTGCGCTCTTTTGCCTGGTTGGCTTTGTGAGCGCATATGGCCAGCAAATTCCTCTGATCAAATCTGCCGATATCATTTCCGAAGCTATCGCACTGCACGATAGCGGACGTTATGAAGAGGCAATCGCGCGATACAAGACGATTCCTCCGCGTGACACAGCATACGTTCAGATGCTTTCGGAATTGGCGCTCACTTATGATGCAGCTGAACGCTATGATGAAGCCATTGCGACATGTCGCGAAGCGCTAAAACGTCCTGGTCCGTATGAATCACACATACTCCGAACGCTCGCGGTGGCGCTGGATCACAGAGGAAACTATCAGGAGTCGGTAGAGGTGTTCAAGGCAGCAATTGAGAAGTTTCCATTCGATCACCTGCTTCACTATAACCTCGGCGTCACACATTACAATAACGAGAACTACGACGAAGCTGCCAAGTGCTTCTTTAATACACTTAAGATCAATCCCTATCACGGAGGAAGTCACCTCAATCTCGGCCGCCTGGCGGCATTCCAGGGTGGGAAAGTCAGAGCCATGATGGCACTGGGTGTCTATCTCTCGATCGCACCCAAAGATAACCCACGCCTTGTCTTCCTCGAAAGATTTCTGAATAACGAGATCGCAGAAGAAGGTAGTTTTCCGTACAATGGTACAAAGGCGTATGATCGCTTGGATCAAATCATCAAGGCCAAAGTCGTTACGGACAAGAATTTCAAGCCACTGGTTCCGGTAGATGCAATCCTCACGCGCCAGTATCAGCTGTTCATTGATCAGATTGACATGATTGGTGATCCGGGCGATATATGGGCGCAACTTTACCTGCCGCTCTACAAACAGATTCGCGACCAACACGCACTTGAACCGTTTTTGTACCATATCCTCAGCAGTACGACTATTGCGAGTGTGTCCAAGTGGCAGAAAAAGCATGAAAAGGAACTGAAAGCCTTTTATTCAATTGCGAATGCAAACATTGGCAAGCACAGGCTTCAGCGTTCGGTGCCTGCGTCATGGGGATTCCCTGACCCCGTCTCGTGTTGGTACGATGAGGATCGCAATCTCGTTGAGTTGGGAAACAAGAAAGGCGACTTGCGTGTCGGCAAATGGAGGTTCTATTCAGCGAACCATGTCATGATGGCCGAGGGCGAATACGATGACAATGGTAAGAAGAAAGGTATTTGGAAGTATTACTACAATGACGGAACGCTAAAGAGTGTCGAGAATGAGGATACGGGTGAAATTCACGCGTATAATAAAGAAGGAGAACTCCGCTTCCACTATTTCCTGAAGGATGGGAAGGCACATGGAGAGGTACAAATCTTTGATCCATGCGGGCAGTTACGGGAAAAACTCGTATACCAGATGGGTAAACGTTCTGGTCCTGCAGTGTCCTACTACGCAGATGGCAGCAAAGAGGCAACCTATACGTTCAAGGATGATGTCCTGGACGGCGAGTACGTGGCGTACTATCCTGACGGAACTCTGAAGTCAAAGTCCGTTTACCAGAGCGGAAAACTTCAAGGCCCGTATGTCGAGTACTACGCTAACGGCGTCGTTGAGTCGAAAGGCAACTACGAGAATGGTGAAGCTACCGGCCCGTGGGAATACTTTCACATGAACGGAAAATTGGACAAAAAGGGAAACTTCAAGGCGGGCCAGGCGCATGGAACATGGGTATACTATGATACACGAGGAAACCTTACCGAGGAACGGCCGTTTGACGATGAGGGCAAGTTCCATGGAGAGAATAACTTCTACGTAGATGGCCGCCTCTATTCCACGCAAATCTATCGTCATGGTGTGGTGACCGGACTGGTGTATTTCGACAGTGAGGGAGAAGAGCTCTCCAGATCGGGTGATCCTTCCGGTACGTTCGCCGCGCGCGGATATTATCGGGACGGCCAGTTGCGCTTTGAAGGTAGCTACCGCGAAGGCAAACCGGACGGACACTGGAAATACTACTACCGCACTGGTGCTGTGGAGAAGGAGTATACGATCGTGACTGGTAAGACTGAAGGCAAATTCACTGAGTATTATTTATCAGGAAAGGTAAAATTCGAACAGCACTTCAGCGAGGGAGAGCCACATGGATATTCCGTAGAATACTACGAGAACGGTCAACCGAAAGAAGCTGGGTGGTATCAGTTTGGTCAACGTGAACAGCAATGGCTCTCGTGGTATCGTGACGGCACACTGAAGTCCGATGAGTACTATCGCGGCGGGTCATTGGACGGCGAATCTGTGAACTACAACCTCGACGGTTCGCTGAGCTCAAAGCGAGTGTACCGTGAGGGCAGGGTGATGTCGTTTGAGAATTTTGACTCGAAGGGCGAGTCCTGGTCGGCGATGGCCAAGCCCGAAAAGTCGGGCAAGTACATTCAAAAATATCGAAGCGGTGCGCCCCATACGAATTGGACGCTGAATTGTGGCTACTATAATGAATCCATCACGAGCTACTATCCCAGTGGCACTGTCCATTATGAATACGGCGTAATGAACGGCTACTACCACGGTCCGTTTGTTACGAACTATCCCAACGGAAAGCCGGAGGTAAAGGGCGAGTATCAGTACGGAACGCGTCATGGGAAATGGGCCTGGTACCATGAAAATGGCGAGCTGTCAAGCGAAGGTTTTTACGTAGGGGATGATCGGGACAGCTTGTGGAGCTGGTACAGTTTCGACGGAAGGGTCTCCATGAAGGTTCCCTATCTGAATGGCAAGCGTCATGGCATTGCCCAATACTTCGCTCCAGATGGCACGCTCGTCCTGGAAAAAAGGTATGAGACGGGCGATGTTACGGCTTACCGGACCCGCGGGAAGGACGGACAAATGGGCGACTGGGTTCAGGCTACTCCGGATATGGCGATTGTGGCCTTTTATCCGAATGGGACGAAAGCCTACGAGGAATACAGGAAAAATGGCCTTATACAAGGCCCATTAAGGGAATATTATCCCGATGGCCGGTTACTCAGTGAGTATATTTACGATCAAGGAGATGAGGCGGGGCCTTTTTCGGTGTACCACCCGAACGGCAGGATCTGGCAGAAGGGTACTTACGAAGCCGGAGAGTTGCAGGGCGTAGTGGAATTTTTTAATCCGGACGGAACACCTTTCCTCACCGAAACCCACCGTGACGGCATTTTGCACGGTAAATCTGTGTTGTATAAAAATAGCCAACCCGTAACAACGTTGACATACTGGTCAGGAACTCTTATCGATTAATGAAGAACACAGTAAAAGCGAGCCTCATTGCGGCAGCTTGTATGCTTGCGGTAGTCCTCAACGCGCAGGATAACGATCTGTGGCAACAGATCAGTGCGAAGTATCCTGGCGAGCCAGCCGTGTACATCGAACGCTCTGAGACCCTCTCCATAATTCCCAGAGGAGATTCTCTGGTCGTCTATTCCGACGTCTTCGATGATATACTTTATTTGAAGGAACCCACGGAAATGATGGCGAGCCGTCGCGTCCACGGATCGCATTTCACGGAAGTAGAAAATCTTAAAGCAAAAACGCTCGTGTGGGAGAAGAGCCGCCACAAGGAGGTTCCCGTCTCCAACTTCGCGCGGAAGTTTGATACCGATGATGGGATATTTCACGACGACTCATACTATTATTCCGTATCCTTTCCTGCCGTAGCGCCGAGGAACCGTACCCAGTTGGAATACAGAAACAACTACCGGGATCCGAAGTTTATCCCCGGCTTTATTTTCTCCAGCTACCTTCCGCAAGAAAAGACGGTGTATACCATCAAGACCACAGCGGATGTCGACCTCATGTACGAAGTACTGAACGATCCTGACAAGAAGATTCGCTTCAGAAAGTATGAGCGCGGCAAACAGGTGATCTATGAGTGGAGTGCAAACGGACTGGAGGCAACCAAGTTCGACTCGAATAGTCCTTCCCTGCGATACTATGTGCCTCACCTGGTGGTGGCAGTGAAATCGTTCAAGACGCCTTCGGGTCCTAAGAACGTTTTATCATCGCTTGACGACCTGTACAATTGGTATTACTCGTTCGTCAGCCACCTTAAGAAGGATCCGCCATCCAAAGACCTGGTGAAGATTGTGGAGGGACTCAAGTCGCCAGGTGATAGTCAGGATGATATTGTAAAGAAAATCTATTACTGGGTACAAGACAACATTCGGTACATCGCGTTTGAGGAAGGCATGCGTGGATTGATCCCGCATACGGGATCATATGTGTGCGAGAAAAGGTACGGCGATTGTAAAGACATGGCCAGCCTGCTGGTTAGCATGATGGACATCGCGGGTATCAAAGGATATTATACCTGGATCGGAACACGCGACATACCTTATGCCTACACGAAGTATCCCACGCCGATAGTGGACAATCACATGATTGCCACGTACATCTCAGCCAACGGTACGTATTACTTCCTTGATGCCACGAGCGATCACACGCCATTCGGGTTCCCTTCGTCCATGATTCAGGGTAAAGAGGCGCTGATTGGAAAGGGTGAAGGCCAGTATGAAGTAAAGGTTGTGCCTGTGATACCGCGTGAAGTCAATGGTCATCGCGATTCTGTGCGTCTTTCTATCACCGATAATGAACTCCGCGGCGAGGGTCAAATGAGCCTTCGCGGCTACTCGATGGTTTTTGCTGGCTATCGACTGGACCGCGTGCGTGAGGAAGATACACGCCGCTATGTGACCCGGCTGGTCGGAAAGGGAAGTAATAAGTTCTTCCTCGACGGCTATTCGGTTCGCGATATGGAAAACCGCGACCGTCCAACGACGATTGACTACAAGTTCAGAATTGCTGACTACTTCCAGAAGATTGGCAATGAAATTTATATTAATCTGAACCTCAACAAGGATTACTACAACGACTTCATTAATGCGGCCACGCGTCGTACGCCGGTCGAGAATGAATATCGATATGTGAAGGAGGAGATTGCTGTTCTTGATATTCCTGAAGGCTATTCAATAGACTACATGCCACCTGATACAAAGCATGCAGGTCCTTTGATGGGCATTACAGTCGATTACGAAACGACAGATGAACAAATTATCATGAAAAAGACCTTTTATCTCGACTACCTCCTGCTGAATCCATCGCAGTTCTCTGAGTGGAATGAAGCCGTTGCCCGTGCGAGTGAGGCCTACAAAGAATCCATAATCCTGAAGAAAAACTGATCGCCATGCTGAGATTTATTTTGCTGTTGTTTGTACCGATCACGGTGCTTGGTAGGGGCGTGGGCCCGACCATTTATGAATGGGAGGCCGACCGCAATCGCTACGAACTTACCGCGGAGGAGGCGATGCTTGGCGAGTATGTGCTGAAACTGCACAACCAATACGACTATGTGTTTGAGGACAACCAGTTCATTCTGTATTACACGGTCCACAGAATTGTACGCGTAAACAACGACGAGGCCATCCAGCGCAACAACCGCATCTACATACCCATGGGAGGCGTGCTCGACCTTGTGAGCCTGAAGGCCAGGTCAATAAACGCATCAGGGAAGGTGGTGAACTTCGATACTTCCAATCTTAAGGAACTAAAAGATGAAGAGACCGGTCGCGGATACCGGATATTCGCGATTGAAGGTGTCGAATTGGGTAGCGAAATCGAATATTTCTACGTCCTGAAAAAGAATCCAAGCCTGTACGACCGGATATTCGTGCAGTTTGAAGCGCCCGTGCGGGGCAGCACGTTTAAGCTTACATGTCCGAAGCATTTGAAGTTTGACTTCAGCACGTACAACGGATATGCAGCGATCAAGGAGACGGATGCTACCGATGACCAGAACGTGTACGAAGGCGAAATGAAGAATATTCCACCCCTCGAAGAGGAGGCATTTTCTTCCTTTGACTCGAATCGCCAGCGCATCGAATTCAAGCTCGCCTACAACACAGCCAAATCAAACGCGCGGTTGTTCACCTGGGAGGAGGCTGCCAAGACGTTTCACGCTGTGCTTGCAGCACGGGATAAGGATGACGAAAAGGCGCTGGACAAGTTTGTAAGAACCCTTGGCGATAAATCTTCGGCGGAGCCCGAGGATCGCATCCGCAACATAGAGGCAAGGATCAAAAAGACAATTCAGATCAATGCAGAGAGCCGCGACGAATCTCTCGCCGATATTTCTTCCATTATTGCTCGCAAGGTGGCTTCCAAGGAAGGTATGACGAGGTTGTTTTATCAGGTATTCGACAAGCTTGGAATTGTGGCTCATCCTGTCCTGACGTGCAGCCGCAGGGGTGTTCGGTTCGATGGAAATTTCGACTCGTGGGCGTTTCTCGACGAGTACCTCCTTCATTTCCCACAAACGGGAGGCTTTATGGCTCCCTATGCATTTGAGTTTCGATATCCACTGGTTCCGCCCGACCTGACCGCGCATGACGGGTTGTTCATTGAACCATTCGCGTACGGCGACGTGAAGTCGGCGCTGGGGGTAGTACGTACAATTCCTCCCGCTGACTACACGCTGAACACAGACAATCTGGATATCACGGTCAAATTTGACGAGGGGATGACCAAAAACACCATCCGCATGAAGCGGGTGTTTGGCGGCTGCAATGCCACGTTCGTAGCACCCTGGTACGAGATGGTCAACAATAATGACCGTGTGAAACTCATTGAAGAACTGATGAAAGAAACAGCGCCTGACCTTGTGATATCGGATTGGAATGCGAATACCAGCACGGAAGGTCCGGCCGACAGTTTCGTTATGGACGTCACGTTCACCTCAAGTCACTTCATCGGAACAGCAGGTTCCCGCCTCCTGTTCAAAGTGGGAGAACTCATCGGGCCGCAAATTGAAATGTATCGCGATGACGATCGGATGACGGATGTGGAGAATGATTTCAACCGGGGTTATGACCGCAAGATACGCGTCACCATTCCTGAAGGTTATCAAGTCCGAAATCCGGAAGATATCCGCTTCAATGTAGTCTATTCAGACAACGGCAAGGAACCGTTCCTGTTTGTCTCTGACTATGCGATGGAAGGCAACGACCTTGTAATCACCATCAAGGAATACTATAAAGAAATCTACGCGCCCCTTGAGCGTTACGAGGACTTCCGCAAGGTAATCAACGCCGCCGCGGATTTTAACAAGGTCATACTCGTTCTCGAAAAGAAGTAAGTACACAAATTGTACATTACATCCTTTTGATCATTCGCCGCTGACCTTCACGCCACCGCACGCCCCTCAATCCCCTAAAGGGGTCCTGCGCGCAGGCTCCCCAGACGATTGCCCACTGCCTATTGCCCACTGATCTTGACGGCCAACGACGGATACAACAACTCTATACCCCTTTCCTTCAACGCGTCAAGAATTGCAAAATTAATAGCCTGCTGTATGTCCATGTAAACATTATAGTCCGGGCTTTCGACGTAGTACACGGTTTCGTAGTTCATGCCTTCCCGGTCGAAAGAGAGGAGATGCGCACGGTCGAGTGTGGGGCCCACGCTGCCTTTCATGCTCAGGATGATGTCGCGAACTATCTGCGGTATTGCTTTCACGTGTTCGGGTGGAGTATCGACGCTAACCTTGAAGTTGAAGACAACGCGTCGGCGGAACATGCGCTTATAGTTGTGAATGCGCGAAGTGGTGAGGTCACTGTTTGCGAATACGATTTGTTCACCTGAAAGACTCTTTACACGCGTTGTCTTGATGCCGATGTATTCGACTGTGCCCAGCTTGTCGTCGACAATAATGAAATCGCCAACCTCAAAAGGCTTGTCGAAAAATATGACGAAGTAATTGAACAGGTCACCCAAAATGTTTTGTGCTGCAAGTGCAACAGCGATACCTCCAACACCAAGCCCCGCGATAATCGCAGTGACATCGTAGCCCAGGTTGCTGAAGAGAAAGATGAGACCTATACCCCAGACCACGACTGACAGGATCAGGATAATACCCTGGACCTGCTGCACTTTTTCAGTTCCATGCTCTTGCCTGCGAACGTAGTCCTCCAGCAAGTAGCGTAGTGTTGACGATACAAGTCGGATGAGGAAGAAGGCCACGACGGACGCAACCGCCACTTCGAGAACGCGGTGCATGCGCGGCGAGAGTTCAAGAGAGTACAGTGCCCAGTAAAGTATGAGGAAGTTTAGTGCTGGAATTCCAAATCGACTTATGGTTTGTACCAGCAGGTCATCATACCGATTCTTGCTTCGCCCTGCCCATCCCTGGAGCCTGCGCACCAGAAGTACTTTGAGAACTCGCACCACCGCAATGCCAACCAGGAAGATGGCTAGCGCAATCAGGTAGTCGCGGACCGTGTTGCCCAGATATGTTCGTTCAAGAAAATCCTCCATCCTCAAGGTTTTCTGGTGCGATGATCAAAACTAGGGCCGCCTTCCGGTAGATGCCAGCAATTGCCCTGAAAATGTCGTCCGGGCTGCTTTTGGCTGCCATATGGATTGTTTGACGGCTGACTTGACGCCTTAACCGGCTGAATGGTAGGCATTTAATTAGCTTTTTTTAAAGGAATATTCTATATTTGAGGTAACTGTACGTTCTTTAATTTTTTTCGTGCACTATGAGAAAGCTCAATTTTTTTGCACTGGTGAGCTTATTTTTTGTCACAGCCACACTGATTTATCGTGATGCAGCGGCACTTCACCAGGTATCTACTCCCTTCCAGCCCGGCGTTAACTACGTAGTTATCGGCGCTTTTGCTGTCCATCAAAATGCCATCCGATTCACTTCACACGCCAAGAAGCTGAAATATGATGCCCGCTACGAGTTCAATCCGAACCGCGGATTGTACTACGTGTACGTGCTCGACACGCGGGATCGTGAGAGGGCGCTGAGTGAAGCGCGCAGGCTTCGCGCAGAGAGTGAATTCATTGACGCCTGGGTTTATGGTGGCGTATTGGGTGATGATTCACCCGGTGTGGACATCAATCCTGTGACAGAAAGTCAACTGGGTTCTGTGCAACATGAGGAAGTAATCACAGCAGCCTCAAATAATTCAGGCACTGACGTCGCTGCCACGGCGGCGCCTGCGCAGGCCCAAACTCAGCCCACATCTGCGGCATCTTCGGAAGTGGCTCCGGGGCGCGCATCCCGCGAGGTAGAAGATGCGGCGCTCGGCAAGCGTTTCATCTTTGAACTCTACCGCGCGAGCGATAGCAAACCCGTTGAGGGTGACGTCCAGGTGATCGATACAGACCGGTCGCGAAAAATGGCAACATACAAAGGCAACGAGCCTGTACGTGTGGCCTCACCTGCAAGCCAGTCTGGCAGCATCACGCTCATCTCAGAAGTGTTCGGCTACCGAAAAGTTCAGCATGATTTGAACTACAACGATCCGCAAGGGCCTACGATACGTGAGGATGCAGAAGGCAACATAATAGTACCTTTTGAACTCAGACGATTGCAGCGTGGCGACATCGCCGTGATGTACAACGTGTATTTCTTTAAGGATGCCGGTGTGATGCGCCCTGAGTCTCGCTACGAAGTGAACAGCCTGCTAGAAATGCTGCGCGAGAATCCGAACTACAAAATCCGTCTGCATGGTCACACGAATGGCAATGCACCCGGTAAGATCATCTCCATGGGTGAGGAGAAGAACTATTTCTCGCTGACGGGAACAAAAGAAGGCTTCGGATCAGCCAAGAAACTTTCACAGGAACGCGCCGAAGTCATCCGCGACTACCTTCTCGAACAAGGCATCGACGCCTCGCGGATGCAAATCAAAGCCTGGGGCGGGAAACGGCCTATCCACGAAAAGAACAGTCCAAGGGCTGAAGAGAATGTGCGGGTAGAAGTGGAGATCCTCGAAGACTAAGGGTTGAACAGTTAATAGTTGAATGGTACCGTAGGGACGTTACACGCAACGTCCCTACTTTTTTACTGCTTATTGCCCACTGGACACTGAACCCGCGACGGCTCGCAGTATATCATGCTGCGTAATGATATGCACCTTCTCCTGTTCATCCCGCACGAGTACTGCCTTGTTCTCCTTGTTTACCAGGGATGACAACACATCGAGGGTGCTGTCAGGGGCTACGAAGATCATGGGCTTATCCATAACCTCCTTTACGCGCTTGTTCTGCAGTTTCGGGTCGTCAATGATTTTTTCAAGCAATCCGGAAGAACTGATGCTACCTACGAAGTGTCCGTTATCCGTGACAGGAATCTGGTCGATGCCTTCCCGGTTGAGGATCAGGATCGCTTCGCTGACTATTGCATCCCCGGATACAGTGAACAGATTGTCCTTACCGCCGCGCGCCGCGATAATATCACGAGCCGTGCTAAAGCTTCGGGCTTCAAGGAAGCCATGGTCTTTCATCCACTGATCGTTGTATACTTTGGCAAGGTATCTTGTACCGTGATCGGGGAGGAGGATGACCATAAGATCGTCTTCCTTCAAATGTTCGCGTGCATACTCGAGTGCACCGTGCACTGCGGAGCCGCTTGACCAACCAATAAAAAGCCCCTCTTCACGCGCGAGTTTACGCGCCATGATGGCTCCATCTTTGTCGGTTACCTTGATGAACAAATCGATGATATCGAAATCGACATTTTTGGGAAGAATATCTTCTCCGAACCCTTCCGTGAGGTAGGGATAGATTTCGTTCTCATCGAATATTCCTGTCTCTTTGTACTTCTTAAAAACTGATCCATAGGTGTCGATACCAACGGCGACAATGTTCGGATTTTGTTGCTTGAGGAATCGCGCGGTGCCGCACATCGACCCACCTGTTCCTACTGTCGCGACATAATGCGTGATCTTATGGTCCGTTTGTTCCCAAATTTCCGGTCCTGTCGTTTCATAATGTGCCTGCGCATTCGACAGGTTGTCGTACTGGTTCGGATAAAATGAGTTGGGAATTTCCTTGTTAAGTTTTCTGGCTACGGAGTAGTACGACCTGGGATCATCCGGATCAACGTTAGTGGGGCAAACGATAACCTCTGCACCGACGGCCCGCAGGATATTGATCTTTTCCTGCGACTGCTTGTCCGCCATCGTGAAAATGCATTTATAACCTTTCGCAGCGGCTGCCAACGCCAGCCCCATTCCGGTATTTCCGGATGTTCCCTCGATGATGGTGCCTCCCGGCTTCAAAATGCCGGCTTTTTCGGCATCCTCGATCATTTTGAGGGCCATCCTGTCTTTCGTGGAGTTACCGGGGTTGAAATATTCCACTTTAACGGCAATGGTGCCCTTGATGCCCCGGTTCACCTTGTTCAACCGTACGAGCGGCGTATTTCCGATCGTCTCGATAATATTGTTGTAGATCATAGCCATTACGCGGAGCAAGTTACTACTTCCGCGCTTATCGTAACGCATTATGCGTGGACTGTGTTCCGTTCACAGCAGCTCAGCCTGCCGCCCCTGCGAGGAGGTAAAGAACTGCCATACGGACTGCAACGCCATTCTCAACCTGATCGAGGATAATAGAGTGCTGGGAATCCGCCACGTCGCTGCTGAGTTCGACCCCCCGGTTGATAGGACCCGGGTGCATGATCACGATCTGCCTGTGCAGGCTGTCGAGAAGTCGCTTGTTTATACCGTAATAAAGTGAGTATTCACGAAGACTGGGGAAATAGCGGATTTGCTGTCGCTCCAGTTGGATCCGGAGCACATTGGCAACGTCACACCACTGCAGCGCCTTTTTTACATCCAGCTCAACCTTTACACCCAGTTCATTGATGTATTTGGGGAGAAGCGTAGGAGGGCCACAAACCATGACTTCCGCGCCGAGCTTCTTTAGTGCGAAAATGTTTGAAAGGGCCACGCGCGAGTGCAGTATGTCGCCAATAATTGCCACTTTCTTTCCACCGACACCACCGAGTTTTTCGCGGATGGAAAACGCGTCAAGAAGCGCCTGCGTCGGATGTTCATGAGTGCCATCACCCGCATTGATAATGTTGGCCGAAATGTGGCGGGACAGGAAGTGAGGTGCACCGGGACTTGCATGCCGCATCACTACCATGTCGACTTTCATGGCCAGAATGTTGTTAACCGTATCAAGCAGGGTTTCTCCTTTTTTTACGGACGACGTCGACGCTGAGAAATTCACAACGTCCGCCGATAACCTTTTCTCTGCCAGTTCAAAGGAGAGGCGTGTACGGGTCGAGTTTTCGAAGAAGATATTGGCAATCGTGATGTCGCGCAGCGATGGAACCTTTTTGATCGGACGGTTGATAACTTCTTTGAAATTCTCTGCGGTTTCAAAAATAAGATTGATGTCCTTCTCTGTGATGTCCTTTATGCCTAGGAGGTGTTTTTGACTGAGTTTGGACATAATATCAATCCTTGTTGATCAACCAGATCCTGTTGTGTTCGTGACCTTGCGCCTCCAGCTCCACGAGCACGCGTTCAGAAGGAAGCGTGTTTACCGCCTTCCCAACATAGTCGGCTGCCACTGGCAGGTCGCGACTGTATTTTCTGTCTATTAAAACGAGCAGTTCCACCTTGGCGGGGCGACCAAATGCGATCATGGCATCGAGCGCAGCCCGCACGGTTCGGCCAGTGAAGAGTACATCGTCTACAAGAACGACCTTCTTACCTTCGATCACGAATTCAATTCGGGTTTGGCTGGCCTTCACGGGCGTTTCGCGCCGCCGGAAATCGTCGCGATGAAAGGTCACGTCCAGGTATCCCAGCGGAATAGTCTTTCGCGTGTCTTTTTCGAGTTTTCGGTGGATTTGTTCTGCCAGGTAAATCCCTCTGGGCTGAAGGCCCAGGATTACAGTATCTGAGAAATCGGCGTGGTTTTCAATTAATTGTTGACAAAGGCGGCTGATTGTGAGGTCGAGAAGATCCGAGTCGAAGATGAGTTTCTTTCGCTTTGTCACGGCCGCAAATATAGAGAAAAACGGCGAATGAAGGCTCTTGCCGGGCTCAGAGGTTAATCTTATTCACAAAAAATACCCGTCGTTTTTCGATGCCCCCGCCAGGGGCAGCATTTTCGATTTCGTGTATTCCGTAAGCGTAAAAATTGGCGTCGTACCAGTAATCCAGCTGGTTTGTATTCCTGCGGGTCCTGACCAGTACGTCGTTTTCATGGAGCGTGCGTATCGGGTCAATTGTTTTTCCTTCCAGTACTTCGCTGTCGCGAATAATCTTGGTTCGAATCTCGTTGTCGTACAGGTACAGCAGCACAATCTTGTCGTCCTGTACGTCAAACCGCACGAATTGCTCCAGGCTGTATGTCTTGACGTCGTTAATCTCGAAACTGTTATCCCACAACAAATTTCCATCGCGGTCGAAGCCAATGATGACTGCGTGCGTATAACGGTAGCCCTCAAAAACCTGATCGCCACGAATCATCGGATAGCCACTGAACGACCGTGGATAGAAGAAACCACGATAGGTTGCATTGCCGACTGACGAATACTGCGGATAGAACGCTTCGCCCAGTACGATGAACTGATCGTTATGTTCTATGACTTCATGGATGAGGAAGCGATAGTTGAACCGGACTTTCTTCCCTCTGATCTTTCTTCTTTCAATGCGCTCCTTGATCCGATTGCTTCTCTTCGCCTTCATGTAGTTAAAAAAATTCTGGAGGTCGCCGAAGTTGTAATACTTTGTCGTCTGCAATCCTGTTGGATCGATGGTGCTGATGAACAACCCTCGGGAATATTCGCTGTTGCGAAGGCCGTACACACCGGAGAGGATGTGAACGTTGCCTTCAGAACGAGTTGCTCGCCCAAAGATTAGTCCTGTATTGTCCGCAGGTACAAGCGCGTAGTTGTCGAGAATCGTTCCATCAGGTTGATAGTTCTTTATCCAAATGGTACGCTGACGCATAAAGTTGAGCCCTCCAATAAGCACCTGGAAGCTATCGTCTTCAAACACTTTAATTTGAGTGAGTTCTCCGTCTTCGTTCAGAAGCCCGGGTAAGATGGACGACTTGTGTGTTTGGAGGTCATAAAAAAGGACCAGGGGTACGCGGTTGAAATAGCCGCCTATAAGAACACCCCGACCCGTGACCTTGCATTCAGTTGCGCTGAAACGGATCAGACTGTTGATTTCGTACTGCCGGTACTTCCCTGTTTCGTGATCAAGTTCGTAGAGTTGGAAAGACTTTGCCGTAAATGTGTGAAACAGAAAGTATGCATGTGATTTGTGCGTTACAGCCGCAATAAACGCCATGTTGCGCTCTATCGGTATACTTCCACGCCACTGCTCAGCGAAGGAAGTATCTAGTCGGATCAACTCAAGGAAATGATTCTGCTGGCTTCTGACGAATCGGTGGAGGATCAGCCCATGCGTGGACGCGGGTGTAACCCGGAAGCCCGGTTCCGTATCGTTCAGTCTAAGCTCAAAGCGATGGGGTTGCTCTACCTGCGCCGCGGCGGGAGGAGCTATGCATAGGCACAGACACAGAAAGGGGAGAGCAACGACATTAGTTGACTTCCACTTTGTTAATATAGAAGACCTCTCGCACACGTTCTTTCATCGTGTTGTTGCGAATGGTATGATAACCCCACACGAAGAAGGTGTTGCCATACCAATACTGAATGCCTCCTTCCTCTTCCTTTTCCGAACGAATTTCATCGTCGGGATTAGGCAGGAGTATCTTCTGAGTTACAGTCTCATCATCCTCGCCGTCTTCCGGAAGGATCCAACGAGCTTTGATTTCCGATTCATCTTTCTCGAGGAAAATCAGATGTCCGTTCATATAGTGAAAGTCGGCTACCTGTTCCAGGCCACCCCGCCTTACATCATCAAGCTGCAGACTATGATCCCATTGCACCGTGCCGTCAGGAGCAAACGATATCACCATGGATTGGTACGTCTTGATTTCTTCGTTGCGGGAGCGGTATCCATAGCTGTACGGACGAGAATACAGCCTTCCGTATCCCGGATAATACCATCCGTAAGGTGAGTAATATGGACTGTAGTAATACGGACCATAAGGTCTTGCAAAGTCTGAGAAAGTCGAAGACGGCGAATATGCTTCCGCAAAGAGCAGAAATCCTCCTTCATACTCCTGTATGCGATACGGCATGACGTAATTGATGAAATTGGGTATGCCGCCAGCGCTCACAACCTGCTGCGTGTTTTCACGTATGCGACGCGCTCGATTTTCCTTCATGTAGTCCAGATAGTGATTCAGTTCGCCGAATGCCGTGTACTTGATTTTCTGATCCTGGAAAGGATCGATTGGCATGGCAAAGAATCCATTTGATTGCTTGGCGTTGCCCTCGCCCCAGGTGCCGAGCAAAATCAGGTCTTCACGAACAAGCATACTCGTGAGGCCGGCCTGCAATGTGCGCCGATCATCGAGAGTAACGACATCCTCCAAGAGCAATTGGCCCTTTTCGTCATACGTTTGAAAGACAACCCTGCGTTCGTCGCGTTGCGATCGTTCAATGAGCACAATGTTGAATGTATTGTTTACGTTCACGCGCAGGTCCACGAGTTCGCTGTCTTTCTGAAAAAATCCCGGAATGATCTTCATGCTTTTGGCGCCGAGTTCGTACAGCAAAACACTCGGCTCCCTGTTTACATACCCGCCCAGTATCGCTGAATTGCCAACGCGCGTAAAATGCGTGAAGCTCATCGCGAGTTCGGGCTTGACCACATGACGCGGATGCTCATCGCCGTAGAGGTTCACCTCTATCATCTCGATGTTGTTCTTTTCAGTGTCGCCCTGGCGATAAAGCAGCAGGACCTGGCCCGGACTTCTTTCGTAACCGATCAATCGGTTCCTTGTTTCCATGGGCAACGAAATGGTCTTTTTTTCTTTCAGGTTAGCATCAAGGTGAATGGCTTCCCAGATTTTCTTGCCTCCCTCAAATTTGTCCCGGTCACGAATGAGAAAAATGCCTTCTTCTCCAAGGGAAATAATTGAAAAAACACCGTCGGAGTACTTGAATTCTTTCTCGTAACGCTCCGTCTGTTGCAACTGTGCCCATACGAAGCACGGCGCCAGGACAAACGCGATCACACAAAGAACCGGGCCGGGGAAGCGGACCATAAACTATTTCGTTTCGCTGAGTTTGAGGATCGTTTCAAATTCCTGCGGCGACACAGGCTGGACCGATAGGCGCGCCGCGCGAACGAGCACCATATCCTTCAACCGTTTGTCTGCCTTTACTTCCGCAAGGGTTACGGGTCTTTTCAGGGCTTTCTTCGGCGCTACCATCACGGCGGCCCATTCCTTGTCTTTTGGATCCGGGAAATGTTCACGGGTTACCGTGGCAATGCCAACAATGGCTTTCACGTCGCCAGTATGATAGAAGAACGCCTGATCGCCCTTTTTCATTGCCTTCAGATGGCTGCGGGCCTGGAAATTCCGGATGCCGTCCCACACTGTCTCGCCATCGCGTTTCAAATCATCCCACGAATAAGTGTCAGGTTCGGTCTTAATGAGCCAATAATTCATATACGTCGCCACTTAGGAGTGAATAAAAATAACAAATCCGCGGCGTTTTTTTATTAATAAATGAAAGACGGGAAAGAGGCAGAGGAATGAGTGTCAGTGGGAGTGTGAGTGCGGGGGTGCGGGGCCGTAGTAGAATTTGCTAGTATGCGCGAACAAGCCGACCCTCCATGTAGTTCACATAGGCGCGGTTGACAACGCGAACACCACCGGGAGTGGGATAGTCCCCGGTAAAGTACCAGTCGCCAAGGTGATTAGGACAGGCCTTGTGGAGGCCTTCTACGGTCTGGAACACAATTTCCAGCTCGGCCTTCATGTCAGCCGGTCGTACAATTTCCGCGATCTTGGCCGAGACTTCTTCGTAGGTAAATTGGTCGTACAACTGCTTGACGTGGTTCTGCGGATTGCTGCTGTTGCGCGACATCAGGCATTGTTCATACACCTCGCCTAGCATATATTCCAGCCCACGTTCCTTGATCAGAGCGATCATTGCACGGAACGCGACAAAGTCAGCCATGCGGCTCATGTCGATGCCATAACAATCCGGGAATCGAATCTGTGGTGCCGACGATACGACGACGATCTTCTTCGGACCGATACGGTCAAGCATGCGCAGGATGCTTTTTTCCAGAGTAGTTCCTCTCACGATGGAGTCGTCGATCACTACCAGCGTATCAACGCCTTTTCGGACGACTTCATACGTTGTGTCATACACATGCGATACCAACTCATCGCGATGATCATCGCCGGTGATAAAGGTCCGCATCTTCACATCCTTGAGTACAATCTTTTCGATCCTCGGACGGAAGGACAGTATTTCTTCCAGTGAATCGACCGACGGCTTGCCTTCGATGATGATTTCTTTTTGTCGCTGAATGAGGTAATTCTCGATTTCATTCATCATCCCATAGAACGCCGATTCAGCCGTGTTCGGAATGTAGGAGAATACCGTATTCTTGATGTCGAAGTTGATGGCGCGCAGTACTTGCGGAACCAGCAGCCTGCCGAGCATCTTGCGCTCTCTGTAAATATCGGGATCGTTACCCCGCGAGAAATAAATGCGTTCGAAGCTGCACGACCGTTTTTCGGCGGGTGGCAGCACCTGATGCTGTGCGAACTCACCGCTGCGCGAGATAATGAGAGCGTGTCCGGGCTGGATTTCCGCGATCTGGCTGTATTCGACGTTGAACGCAGCTTTGATAGCCGGTTTTTCAGAGGCGACAACCACCACTTCGTCGTCGGAATAGTAGTAGGCAGGACGAATTCCGTTCGGATCGCGCACTACAAACGCCGAACCTGACCCAATGAGTCCGGCCATCGTATAGCCGCCATCAAAGTCCTTACAGGCCCTGCGCAGCACGCGCTGAAGGTTGATTTCGTTTTCTATGAAATCCGAAATCTCCTGGTTTGAGAATGCATCCTTGTATTTCTCAAATATTCCCTGAACCTCTTCGTCGAGGAAGTGGCCGATCTTTTCCATGACGGTTACGGTATCGACCTTTTCTTTGGGGTGCTGCCCCAGGTTCACGAGGATATCGAAGAGGTCGTCAACGTTCGTCATGTTAAAGTTTCCTGCCATGACGAGGTTGCGGCTTCTCCAGTTGTTCTGCCGCAGGAACGGGTGTACGTTCTCGATGCTGTTGAGTCCGTGGGTACCATAACGAAGGTGACCCAGCCACAATTCGCCTGTAAAGGCGACATTTTGCTTAAGCCATTTCTCATCCGTAGCCCGTTCCGGGTGTTCCTTCAGGGCCTTCTTATACTTCTTGCTGATTTTCTTGAAAAGGTCCGCAATCGGTTGCGATTTTACGGAACGGTAGCGGCTGATGTAGCGATAACCGGGTTCGAGATCGAGTTTGATGTTTGCAATTCCGGCTCCATCCTGACCCCGATTGTGCTGTTTCTCCATCAGGATGTACATCTTGTTCATTGCGAAAGTCGGGCCGTACTTATGCAGATAGTAGGACAGCGGCTTCCGCAACCGAATGAGCGCGATTCCGCACTCGTGGTGAATCTGGTCCGTCATGTAGGCTTAAAGCACAAAGGTAATTTTATTAATCCAACCCATCAACCCATCAGGTCGGAAGAACAAACCGAGTAACGTCAAAACAAGCACCAGCCCCAAAAAATTTGTCCATGTAAGGTATTTTGCCGGGGCCCCTCCGCCGTCTCGGAGATAGGCGAAATAGGGGATTCGCAGGTAGTAAAAAAGAGCAATAACTGTATTAAGGAGACCGGGGACCAGGATCCACAATAGAAAGGGATCATCTGTTGACCGGTAGGCCTCGTACAGCCCGGTAAAGATCAGCAACTTCGCCGTGAAGCCCGCCGTAGGCGGGATACCCGTCAGCGAAATCAAGCCCGTCAGTAGGAAGCCATGCGCCACGGGGTCTGCCCGTCCCGTACCCGAAAAGTCGGGAATGGTAAGCACTCCCTTCGTCTCAAAATATTGCAGGTATCCGAAGACCAAATAATTGGCGACGAAGTATACCGCGGCATAAAACATCATGAACTGAATTGACTGCTCCGTGAGAGCAACTACACCGATCAAAAGAAATCCTGATTGGGCGATGGACGAGTACGCCATCATTCGCTTTGCATTCGACTGACGTAATGCCGCAACGTTTCCGGCAGTGATGGTAACGACAGCGATAAGCCCGACGATAGCTTTCCAGTCGATCAGAGATTGACCGTAAGCTGTTAAAGCAAGAACAAAACGTGTGAGAACAGCCAAACCGGCTAACTTTGGTACCACGGAGAAAAGGGCAACCACCGGCATCGGTGCTGCCTGATACACATCCGGCGCCCAAAGGTGCATCGGTAAGGCCGCCATTTTGAAAAGAAACCCGGCGAGCGCCAGCAAACCCGCCACAAGCAGCAAGAGCGATTGATGGGCAAGAAGTCCTTCAACAAATTCTTGCGATGAAATAGTACTCGACCCGGTTATGCCATACAACAACGACAATCCGTACAGCATGACTGCAGCAGAAGCAGTTCCGAACAAAAAATATTTCAGGCTGCCTTCAGCGCCTTCCTGTCGGAACGAATAGCCCGCAAGCACATAGGAGCTGATCGAAATCATTTCCAGTGACAGGAAGATCATCACCATGCCGACACTCATCGACAGGAAATGTGCACCTAACAGTACACTCAGTACCAGGGCGACGTACTCAGACACGTGTTTCTGCGTTTGTCTCAATGACAGCAGGAAGGTAATGGCGCCCGCTACGTCGCAGATAATCTTTAGCCATGATGAAAAGCGGTCGTTGATGATCATTCCCCCAAACAAGTGGACCGGTTCGGTTTGCTGATTCCACTCAGCGAAGGACACTGAGCAGGCAGTCAGCGATGTAACCACTCCGATCATCAATGGTGCACCCGCGTAGCTTCCGGATCGAAGGGAGCGAACTATGATGCCGACACAGAGCACGACGATAATCCCGGTAAAGAGAATCAGTTCAGGTCCGAAGAATCCCAGACTGTGTCGTATCCATTCCAGCTTATCCGGTAGTCCTGCTTCGATATTCACGGGATAATTGTTTTAACTGCCTCCGGTGAGAAGCGCGACAAATCCGACGGCAAATGGGTCGATATATCGCAAGAGCAACTGAGGGAAGATGCCAAGAATGAGCGTGGCTGCTGCGAGTGGCAGAAACATTGTCTTTTCACGCAGGTCGAGATCAGTGAGCTGTTCAATTGTAGCTGCGCCGCGCACATGAAGCGTGCCGAAGAACATACGCTGGATTGTCCACAAGTAATACGCTGCACCCAGAGCAAGTCCGAGCGTGGCGATTATTGCAAGGCTCAAATGAATCACGTCGGAACGAAACGCACCGAGGAATACCATGATCTCTGCGATGAATCCGGAAAAGCCGGGTAGTCCCAATGATGCAAAGAAGGCAATCAGCACCACTGCAAAATACACCGGCATGATTCGTGCAAGTCCCGAATAATTTTCAATCATCCGGTCGCTGGTGCGGTCGTACAACACGCCCGCGATGAGAAACAGCATTGAGGTGATGACTCCGTGGCTTACCATCTGGTATACGGCACCTGTAACGCCCTCCTGTGTTGCCGAGGCCATTCCGAGAAGGACGAATCCCATGTGCGAAACCGAGGAGTATGCAATGAGTCGCTTCAGATCTTTGCTTGCCATTGCGGTCAATGCACCGTATATGATTGACACTACGCCAAACAATCCCACAATCCAACTCAATGACGCCGCTGCATCAGGGAAAAGAGGATACGCAATGCGCAGCAGACCATAGCCCCCGATTTTTAACAGCAACGCGGCGAGAATCACAGAGACAGGCGTCGGCGCTTCTACGTGTGCATCGGGCAGCCAGGTGTGGAAAGGCACCATCGGTAACTTGATTGCGAAACCTATAAACAAAAGCAGAAATGCCCAGTTGCGCGCCGACCATCCGCCAATCAGCCATCTACCGTTAGGATCAAGAATGGAACCCGGCACGTAGTTACCTTCATCACGAAGATGCATGACGTTGAACGTGTGGGTTGCGACATCCCCCGGAACCGATCCGGATATGTAAAGACCAATAAACGCAACAAGGATGAGGATCGAACCCAATAATGTATACAAGAAGAATTTTATCGACGCATACTCTCGCCGGCTCCCGCCCCATATGCCGATGAGGAAAAACATCGGAAGTAACATGAACTCGAAGAAGAGATAGAACAACAGGAGATCAAGTGCAGTGAAGCTTCCAATGACTGCAGCATTGAGGATAAGCATGAGGGTGAAATAGCCCTTCACACTTTTTTGAATTGTCCAGGACGAGATGCCGGCGATAATCATGACAAACACGGTCAACGCGACTAGAGGAAGACTCAAACCGTCGACACCGAGAAAGTATTCCGCCTGCAGATTGCCCCAGGTTCCCAGGTTCAGGCTGAACCATTCAGTGCGTTCAATAAGTCTTAGTTCGCCGGTTTCCTTACCGTATCGGCCGATAGCAACGATCACCAGGATCGCCTGCACTACGCATACGGCCAGGTTCAGCACACGGAACCATGCCGACCGATCCCGGGGAATGAAGAGCGCCGCAAAGGCTGCCAGTACTGGGAGAAAGATCAGATAAGTTAGAATGTGATCCGGCATCAGACTCGGGTGATTACACAAAAGCGCCTAAAAATAAAGGTTAATTGGTTCATATGTTATGTAACGATGTAAAGGGTGAGTAAAAGTAGACCCATCCCCGCCCAGAAAATGTACATCTGGATGTTACCCGATTGAAAAGTCCGCACAATTGCACCCAACCATGAGGTCAACCGGGCGACGAAGTTCACAATCCCATCTACGATGGCCTTATCAATCCACCCAATCACATGGGCCAGGGTCACTTGCGCATAGGCGACACCGTGTAGAAATCCGTCGATGTATCTTCGATCGATCCGAACACATAAAAATGACAGTTGGCCTACTGGACGCGTCACCAGGGTACTGAAAATATTGTCAAGATAAAATGTGCTCGTCAGAATGTCAGCAACTTGTGTCGGTTCAGTCTTCTTATGGATGAGTAGGAAGGCGACCGCCAAAGCAGCAATCACGACGGCAACGGATACCAGCGTTGTAAACGCCGCAGCACTTCCGTTCATGAACCATCCTGAAAATGAAAACGGATTCAACGACACAATCCACCACAGCGACGCCAGTGCCAGTACGATCATCGGAAAGCGCATAACGAAAGGAACTTCGGGGATGCTTGTCCATTGCCGTCCTCCCTCCACGATGAATACGAACCAGATGAGACGGAATGTGTACACTATCGTGAGAAAGGCGGTAAGCAAAAACAGAATGGCGGCGATCACACCCCAGGTGCCTTGCCCGCTTAAAATATGTGAAAGAATAGCCTCTTTGGATTGAAAACCTGAAAACATTGGTATGCCGGACAGGGAAGCGCCACAAAGCAGAAACACGGCAAACGTCACCGGCATCATCTTCCGAAGCCCACCGAGATTCCGTATGTCCTGCACATCATATGTTTCGCCCGTAGTTACCTGCGACTGATGGAGCGTGTGAATTATTGCTCCAGCGCCCAGAAACAATCCTGCTTTGAAGAAAGCATGCGTAAGCAGATGTAGCATAGCCGCGTCTTTCGCGCCCGCACCCAGAGCCGTGACCATCAGGCCAAGCTGCGATACGGTGGAATAGGCAAGAATTTTTTTGATGTCGAAATGGCCCAGCGCAGCGCCTGCGCCGGTCAGCGCAGTTAGGAGTCCTGCGGCCGTTACAATCTGAAGCGCGTCCGGGGGAAAGAGGAAGTGTATGCGGCCCAGCAGAAACACACCGGCAGCCACCATCGTAGCAGCGTGAATCAATGCAGACACGGGTGTTGGCCCTGCCATCGCATCGGGTAGCCAGGTAAGCAGCGGGAACTGAGCCGACTTAGCCGCGATGGCAAGGAAAAAGCAAAGTGCGGCGGTCGTCTCCCAGCCCTGAAGTGAATGGCTTGCGAGTATACTGATGTCGAACGTTCCCGCGTTACGGTATACGATCATGAGCCCGGCGATGAATCCCAGGTCGCCGATGCGGTTCACCATATATGCTTTTCGCGAAGCCTGCGCGGCCTCGGGTAATTCCATCCAATGCCCGATAAGCATGTACGAAGAAAAGCCGACCAACTCCCAACACATGAACAGAATCAGCAGGTTATCGGACAACACAATGCCGAGCATCGTGAAGGTGAAGAATCCGAGCATTACAAAGTACCGCCTGATCGACGCATCGCCGGCCATGTATCCCGCGGAGTACAAGTGCACCAGGAACGATACGATGGTGACAACGAGCACCATAACCGCGGCGTACTTGTCGACCAGAATTCCTGCGGCAATTTCGTTTCCTCCGAGTGTGAACCAGGCCGTGCTAAAGTGGCGTGTATCATGCAGTCCAGCGTTGCTCACGAGAACAACTGCTCCGGCAACAGCAACGAGGAGCATGAATGACGCTGTCAGGGAGACGAGCCACGAGTAGCGCACTGGTATTAAAGCAGAAAGAATCCCTGATGCCAGGGGCGCCAACAGAACGATCATCGAGGCGGCGACGATCCAGTAAGCGATATCGGCGTCAGGACTCACGATTCTTTTAATGTACTAATGCTGTCAGGTGCGGCAGTGTGAAATACACGGTATGCCTGCAGGATAATGGCAAGACCGACTGCCGCTTCACACGCTGCCACGATGATAACAAATACCGCGAACATCTGACCATCAAGCCGCTCCGGGTGTGCCAGGTTGAACGCCACCAGGTTAATATTTGCCGCGTTCAACATAAGTTCCAGGCCAAGCAGCACGGCAATAGCATTTCGTTTGATGACAACGATCATCAGCCCGATAGAAAAAAGTGTGGCAGAGAGCACAAGATAATTCTCGATCGGTATCATGAAATAGAATTCTTGTTTCGCGTTGCCGCAATTACGGCTGCGCCTACTAACGTTATCAGCAGTAGAAGTCCAGCGCCTTCAAAAGGCAGCATGTAATCCGTCATCAGCTCAATTCCGAAACGATTGACCATAGTGAACTTCGCATCCGAAGCAGGCATAACCCCATTGCCAAATGATCCACGCACGAAAAGCGTGATCAAAAATCCCATCGCCCCCAAACCGAGCAATGTTCCGGAAAACCATCGACTGTTGGCCACTGCAGTGGGCCTTCCCGTAATTCGCGCTGTCAGCATAATGCCAAAGATGATGATCACTACAACACCTCCGGCGTATACGAGAATCTGCGTGACTGCTACCCATTCAGCAAATGATACTGCATAAATCCCTGCTACACCAAGAAAGCATACCAGGAGCATCAGCGCTGCATGAAACAACCGGCGCGCGAACAGAATCCCGGCCGCAGAAGCAATGGCTATGAACGCAAAAATGTAGAACGCATAGATCATGACGACGTGCCGGGTGGTTTCATTCTCGGTTTGAAGACAGGGCGCGCAGGTTTTCCTTCAACAGGTGGCTTCGGTGTCCCCTCTGCGGAGGGTTTGGGTGTCCCTTCAGCGGCAGGCTTCGGCGACGCCGCGGCTTTTTCCTTTTGGTGTGCTTCCCATTCAGCCTTTTTCTCAGCGATTTCCGCCTCCGTCATTTCAGCAAAGGAATAGTAATGGTCGCGAATGTCGTAGCTGCTGAAATCGAAAACGCGCGTCATCGTCAGGCATTCGGTAGGGCAAACGGTCGTGCACAGTCCGCAGAAGCAACACTTTCCCATGTCGATGTCGAACGAAGCAGCGTAAAGCCGCTTGGGTGTTCCGTCTGATGTCTTACCAATTTCCGATACTGCCCTTATCGGCTCCATCGTGATGCAATCTACCGGACAGATCTTCGCGCACTTGTCACAGACGATGCAGTCGTCAATCTCGTTGTGGAGTCTGTATCTCCCGTTATCGGGAATCGGAAGAAGTTCGTGCGGATATTGAATGGTGGCGACGCCCTGGCGCGACTTGAAATAGTCGGGATCTGAAATCGCCTTATGTTCGTTTCGTCGCGTAGCGGACTTCAGGTGTTTCCACGTCACGAGGAGGCCGCTCCATAGCGACCGCAGCGTGGCAGCGAGGGTGTGGCCTTGCGACGTGCGTTGTGATTGCGTCATTTGACAGCAAAAATAAAGGATAAAGACCCAGAAAGAAGGATTTGGGGATTTTTTAGACCCGGTTACACCCTCATAGATTGGGTTTGGGAATGGTTACCCAGAATGTGCTGCCCTTACCCAAAGTACTTTCTACCCAGATCTTGCCGCCATTCTTTTCGACGAACTCTTTACATAGGATCAGGCCAAGGCCGGTACCTTTTTCATTTGCCGTCCCGCGGGTGGTGTAGGGTGAAGTCTTGTCGAACAGCATCTGCTGAACCTCCGGACTTATTCCAATACCGTTGTCCTGCACCGACACAAGCCAGTGCCCGCCCTCATCCTTTGCGTCGATGATCACCGTACCGCCGTCATTGGTAAACTTAATAGCGTTGGTGATCAGGTTACGGATAACGAGATTGATCGTGTTGGAATCGGCAAAGGCGATCGCTTCCTCGCGAACGTTGTTGATCAGCGTAATCTGCTTTGCATTAAGCGAGGCCAGCAACTGAATGTTCTCATCGATGATCTTCGAGAGGTCGATTCGCGCAGCCTGCAAGCTCAGCTTATCCATCTGCAGCAACGTCCAGTCGAGGAGGTTGTTCAACAGGGTACGCGTGTGATTGAACCGAATGCGAAGTTCCTTCGTGTGCTCAGCGAACTCGGCCTGACTCAGACCGCCGCGAGCCATGACGTCCAGTATGCCCGACAGCGCGTTAATGGGGGACCTCAGATCGTGCGAGATAATCGAAAAGAACTTGTCCTTTACCTGGTTAAGGCGTTCGAGTTCCTCGCTACGCGTTTCCATTTCCTTCTGGTGCTTGACAAGGAGTTTATTGATTTCCTTCCGCCGCTGTCCACTGCGGTAAACCGTTATCAGCAACAACATGCACAAGCCGAATACAACAGCCAGTATGTTGCGGATGAATTCCTCGCGTTTGAGGGCGTCTTTCTGACGTGCATCGATTTGGCTTAACGCAGCGATCTCCATGTCGCGCGCCTCGGTTTCATATCGAATCTGGTCGCGATAAAGCTTATGGAGTACTTCCTGACTGAAGAGGCTGTCTTCGAGTGTCTTGTAGCGTTTGAAATAGTCGAGTGCTCTCCTGAAATCACCACGCTTTTCCCAGATGGTGTGGAGGTAGCGATAGCATTCGATTTCCAGAACTCTCGCATTAAGTCGTCGTGCGATACTCAGACCTTCTTCAATCAAGCGCTCAGCATCGTCGTATTCATCCTGTTCAAGAAACACAATACCCCGACCCAGACACACTTCCGCCTTTCCATACTGATTGTTGGTCTTTTCGTAAAGCCGTTGGGTAGAATCGTAATATGCAAAGGCCTTCTCGAAATCCTTTTTATACAGGTAGCTGCTCGCGATTTTGGAGAAAGTCTTCGGCTTTAGTTCGCCAAGATTCAGTTCGTTGATGAGGGTAAGTGCCTTACTCAGTGCGGTGAGGGCGGAGTCGTAGTTACCTTTTCGCATCATCACATCCCCGAATTCATCGTAGTAGTAAGGCAATCCGGGTTTGTCGCCAATCTGGTTGCTCATCTTGAGCGATAACGCGAAGTGGTTGAGGGCACGATCGTATTCTTGCAATTCCTTGAACACCCGCCCTACGTTGTGAAGGGCGATGGCCATGTTAAGCGAATCGTTTGTGGCCCTCGCAAGGCGATACGACTGTGTAAAGTAGAAGTACGCATCATCGTATTCTCCGATGTCGTAGTAGTCGTTGCCGAGGTAACTATATGACGCCGTGATGCTGGCGCTGTCTCCGGAAGCAGTCGCGTTCTGCAATGCGATATTATCGTACTTGAGCGCCGTGCTGTAGTCACCGTTGAGCGTGTAGATGTAGGCAAGATTGCGATAGCTTTCAGCTAATGCCCAGTACTGTCCCATGCGCTCTGCCTGTGCCACCGCTTCCTGTGCATGGGAAAGGGATCGGTCGTAATCGTGAAACTGGTAGAGATTTGACAACTTGATTTGCGTCCGCAGTCGCACAGAGTCGGACAAGTTTGTACCAAGAAGATGTTCGAGACTATCCCGCTGGGATGTCTGTGCAACGGCGGTCGTCAGGATCAGGAGAAAAAATGCTGCTGCTATGGTCGCTTTTTGAATCACCATAAAAGTATTTTCCAGAGTCCGCACAGCACGATGAGGATGAGGGCTGCCGGCGTGAGAAACTTCCAGCTCAGGTTCATGAGCTGATCCACTCGTAGCCGTGGATAAGTCCACCGGATCCACATCTGTACCAGTACGAAAAACAGGGATTTGCTCACCAGCCAAAAAATACCCCAAAGGGTAGCAGAGAACGTTCCGGGCTCGCCGCTCGTCCAGGTCCCCAATTTAACAGTGCCTATATCCGGCAACGGCGAGTTCCAACTTCCAAAGAACAACACAACGCCCAGCATGCTCACCAACAGCATCATAGCGTATTCGCCCAACATGATCACGGCCCATCGGAAGCCGCTGTATTCTGTCTGAAATCCTGCGACAAGTTCGGATTCAGCTTCAGGCAGATCGAAAGGTGCACGGTTACATTCCGCGAGTGTGGCAATGAAGAAGATCAGCCATGCAGCCATCAGCAGCGGCATGCGGAGAACGTTCCATGCCAGAAAACCTCCGATAGCCGTTACCTCTATTCCGGTGGCGGCGATACCAAACAGGTACGCAGGTTCCGTCGCGTAACGGCCCTGTTGGATTGATATTTCCTGAAGGTCCAGCGTCTGACACAGCATGCATACGCATAGCACGGAAAGGCCGAGCGGGACTTCGTAGGAAACAATCTGTGCCGCCGAGCGGAATGTACCCAGCATACTGTATTTGTTGTTCGACGACCAACCGGCCATGATGATGCCAATGACGTCGAGTGAAATGATTGCAAGCAGGAAAAACAATCCGGAAGCCATTGAAGCTCCCGCCCAGGTCGGACTCAGCGGAAGGAACGCGAAGCCGGCAAAGACGCTTGTGAAAATTATCAGTGGCGCTATCCGGAAGAGCAGCGGATCGGCTTTGGCGGGGATGATATCCTCCTTTACGAGGAGTTTGATGAGGTCTGCAACGGATTGCGCAATGCCATATCGTCCGGTTTCCATGGGTCCAAGCCGGTCCTGGATGAAAGCGGATACCTTTCTTTCACCATAGATGGCCGCCATGGCGTAAATCACCAGGAAAGGAAGGTAGAAAAGTATCGTTGTCAAGTCCGGAGGCTCTTAAAAACCCCTAATTTGATAAAATTATGCATGTGTTTTGCAGGAATTTCGCGCAAAACAATACATCCCACCGTGTTTGAAAGGGTTTGTTGTATCTCTTCAGGGCTGCCTTAGGCGTTTCGGGAATAGGCCGGCTCAAGTATGCTTTGGGACGTGGCTGCCAGGCGCACGGCATGCACTTCCCTGTGTTCGCAATACGAGCAATGGTAGTGCTGATGCAGTAACCCGCGCTCCGTGGCGGTAGGCATCACCTGAATCTCTTCTTCCTCGATCTTCATGGTGTAGTATCCGCATTCGGGACAGGCTTCTGCGTGCTGGTAGTTGTAATACTTTTCTATCCTTGTGTAGCCGGTAGCATCATCGATCCAGACGTCATAGTCGATAGAGTGAATCGCTTCATCTTCGATTTGTCCCGGATCAAGGTGTGCATCTTCTTCAGCTTCGCTGAGCTTGCGCATTGGGTTGCCTGAAGGCGATATTCGCGGTGTCTCACGAAGACGATGCAACCGCTTCT
The DNA here is from genome assembly GCA_036563875.1 of Cyclobacteriaceae bacterium. Taxonomy (GTDB): domain Bacteria; phylum Bacteroidota; class Bacteroidia; order Cytophagales; family Cyclobacteriaceae; genus ZC4RG29. The sequence goes on along the minus strand of DATCLO010000052.1, from coordinate 9,504 downwards.
CAACGTTGCCCGGATAATATATGCGAATCATGCCGAAGAAAATGAAATAGGCGATGATGCTGAGACTGACCGTTGCAAAGATTCTCACATAGAACCAGAGCATGGAGTCACGGGCAATGGTGATGGTACCGATAGAATTGACAAACAGTCCGGATGCTACAATGAGCATCACAATCGCTGACCAGAAATACCGAATCTCGTGAAGGTTAATGTAATCGTATTTTTCTTTGAGATCCTTGATTCTCGAGACCTTGATCTCATAGTACACGATCAGCGCAATGCTGGTGGCCAGGGCTACATACGCACAGGAACGCATTACTGCATCCCATAAGTCGAAAAAAATTATGGACCTTTCCATAGCAGCTTTAAACACGTTTTGGTTTAATAAATATATTAATTTTATTGCACGAAATCGATTGAAAACGGGATTGGTTGATTCATTTCGGTACGATTGTAATATTTCACCCATAAAGCGATTAATCACACTATGGCTTATAACCTGCTGAAGGGCAAGAAGGGAATCATCTTTGGAGCCCTTGACGAGAATTCTATTGCCTGGAAAACGGCCTTGAAGGTAAAAGAAGAAGGAGGCAAATTCACACTCACCAACGCCCCTGTCGCCATGCGCATGGGCAAGATCAACGAGCTTGCCCGCCAATGTGAAACAGAAGTAATTCCCGCCGATGCAACCGTTGAGCAGGACCTGATTAACCTGTTCACAAAGTCGATGGAAATACTTGGAGGCAAAATCGACTTCGTGCTTCACTCAATCGGGATGAGCCCCAACGTGCGGAAGGGTAAAGACTATGGTGACCTCAACTACGACTGGTTCCTCAAGACATTGGATATATCCGGTGTGTCCTTTCACAAGGTCCTGCAAGCCGCTGAAAAGACCGATGCGATGAACGAATGGGGTTCGATCGTTGCGCTGTCATACATTGCCGCGCAGCGCACGTTCCCCGATTATTCCGACATGGCTCAGGCTAAAGCCGTACTTGAATCTATAGCTCGCAGCTACGGCTATCGCTTTGGCAAGAAGCGCAAGGTTCGTGTCAACACCATCTCGCAGTCACCAACAAAGACAACGGCGGGAACGGGCATAACGGGTTTCGACGCATTCTTCGACTACGCAGACATGATGTCGCCGTTGGGCAATGCCAGCGGAGAAGATTGTGCCAACTACATAGTCGTGATGTTCTCCGATCTTACCCGCATGGTAACGATGCAAAACCTCATGCACGATGGGGGGTTCTCGACAACCGGCATCAGCGACGAGGTGATTGCGAAGCTGTCGAGCTGACTTCGTCGCGGTCATGATGGCTTGATATGATCGCTTTTCCTCCTTGCAAGATTAACCTGGGGTTGAACGTCATCCGCAAGCGTGACGACGGCTACCACGACATCGAGACGGTATTCTGTCCTGTTCCCTGGACCGACGCACTGGAAGTCGTCAGAAGTGAATCGTTTAGCTTCACTGTTAGCGGCCGGCCTGTCGCCGGTGCACCAGAACAAAACCTGTGCGTTAAGGCGTACGAACTCATTAAAGAAAAGCATGGTATCGGGCCTGTGTCCATGCACCTTCATAAGGTGATTCCCATGGGAGCGGGACTCGGCGGTGGATCTTCCAATGGTGCGCACACGCTCAAGTTGCTCGACAATGTCTTCGACCTCCAGCTGGGTAAAGAAAGGCTTTCACACTACGCGTCGCAACTCGGCAGCGATTGTCCTTTTTTTATTTCCGGCGAGCCTGCGGTTGGAAGAGAAAGAGGTGAAGTACTGAGTCGCATTGATGTCGCCATTGGCAATAAGTTTCTCGTCATTGTAGTTCCCGATATTCATGTGTCAACTGCAGCCGCGTATGCAGGTGTTTCACCGACAATACCTGAACGCTCTTGCGCCAGCGTGGTGTCGGAAGTTCCATTGAATCAGTGGAAGCATTACCTGACTAACGATTTCGAGAAGTTCGTAGTACAAACCCATCCGGTGATTGGTCGTGTAAAGATGGAGCTGTACGACTACGGCGCGGTTTATGCGGCCATGAGCGGTTCGGGATCGGCTGTATACGGAATATTCGACAGACCTGTGGCGCTGCCAACATCACTGTCCCGATATCGGCACTGGAGTGGATTTTTATCACTGTGATGTAAGCGATCCGCCGTACCGTCGCCGGAGAAAAGGATACGCAATGATGGAACTGATAATTATAAATGTACCGATGTAGAAACGCACGTCCATCCGTTCACTCTCCCGAAAGACAATAAGTGCCATCAGAATACCGTACACGGGTTCCAGGTTGATCGTGAGCTGAATGAAGAACACCGGTATCTTTCGCATGAGCTTCAGCATCACGAGGAAGGCGAACACGGTGCAGACACCTGATAGAATGATCAGGTAGATCCAGTCATAAGTTGTGGGTGCAAGCCTCAGCGTCCCATCGTCAACCCAATACCGGCTGTAAAACGGAAGAAATAATACAATGGAAAATGCTGCGCCCGCCATTTCATACAGCGTGATGGCGCTTGCTGCTATTCGCTCGGTGTAACGGGCGTTGATCACAGCGAAGAGCGATGCCAGGAAACCCGAAAGAATGGCAACAAGAAAACCCGCGCGATGACCATTTTCAAAGGAGAAAATGATTACGATACCAACGATAACACACAAACCGAGAAATACTTCGAATCCTTTAATGCTCTTGCCACGCGACAACGGTTCGATGATGGCAGTCCAAAGGGATGCAGTAGCAAAGCCAGCGAGACTTATCGACACGTTGGCCATGCGTGCTGAACCAAAGAACGATATCCAGTGTGCAGCGATAATGGCGCCGGTAAGAAACAAGCCGGGGACATCCTTGGCATCGACGCTGAAATCGGATTTTCGGAATAACATCACAGCAGCAAGACCGATGGTTGCGAGCGCGGTTCGAAAGAGGATCATTTCAACCGGTGGCAACGTGATGAGCTTTCCGAGAATGGCCGTAAAGCCCCACAGGAACACCACGAAGTGCAACTTGAAATAATCGCCGGCAGTAATCTTCATCAGCGGGGTACGTACTTGTACATGCCTAATGCGATGATCGCAAAGATGATATTGGGAATCCACACTGAGATCTGAGGTGGCATGGAACCCGTCTCGGCAAATGTGCGGAATAACATGAAGAAGATAAGAAAGATAAAGGACAGCAGGAATCCCAGCGCGATCTGGAGTCCGGTGCCGCCACGACTCTTTCGCGACGAAACGATCACACCCATAAACACGAGAATAAAGATTGTAAACGTATGGGCATAGCGTGTGTATTTCTCCACTTCATACACTTCCACGCCGGCCGATCCGCGCGCGCGAAGCGTCTTGATGTAGTCGTCCAGTTCATCCAGCGTCATGCCATCGTATTTCCTGTAGTCACTTTCAAATTCTTCCGGATGAATGATGAGCGCAGTGTCCAGCGATTTACCACTTCTTTCGGCGGCCTCGCGCCTGCTCACGGTAGTGGCGGGAACCGTACCTTCGGTGCCTCCCGCTTTTTGGTTGGCCGAAGCTTCGAACACCGAGTCTACACGCTTCAACTTCCATTCATATAGCGTCCACTTTTGCTTTGTTGAGTCCCAGGTGATCCGGTTGGCCGTGAGCTTTTCAATCAGGCGGTTGTTTTCAAAGCGCTCCAGGGTAAAGTGATAGCCCGTACGCGTCTGGTTCTGATAGCTCTGCATGTACATGTACGTTTCCGGCTCAACCTGCAGGTGGATGTTGCGCTGGTTGAAGTAGTACTTGTTTTGAAGATACTGTAGTTCGAAGGCAAGCCGGGTCTTGTTTGAGTTCGGGATGATCCATCCGTTCAGAATAAAGCTGAGGATAGCAACCAGAGTGGCGCCGATGAAATAGGGCACGAGCGTCCGCTTAAAGCTGATACCGGCGCTGAGCATGGCGATGATCTCTGTATGCGCGGCCATGCGTGAACAGACATACACCGTTGCGATGAAGATCGTTATAGGTGTAAGGAGACTGCCAATCCAGGGTATGAAGTCTTTGTAGTAGCCGATGATTTCTACTGCAGAGAGATTCGCCCTGGCGTACTTATCCATCTTTTCCGTAAGATCAATGACGGTGATGATGGCCAATAGGATGGCGACCACGAACACGAATGTGCTGAGGAAACGCTTGAGAATATATTTGTCCAGCAGCTTCAAAGCACCGGGTTAGAGTCGCTGCGATACTTTAGACACCATTTGCGCCTTCCAGGTGGCAAAAGTGCCTTCCAGAATGTGGCGACGGGCGGTTTTTACCAACCAAAGGTAGAATGTAAGGTTGTGAATGCTTGCAATTTGCGCGCCTAAAATTTCCTTGCTGATCACGAGGTGACGCAGGTATGCCTTCGTGTGAAGCGCGCTTATACCTCCAAGGGCCGGATCGATGGGGGAGAAGTCGTCTTTCCATTTTTCGTTCCGGATGTTGATGATCCCTTCCGTTGTGAAAAGCATGCCATTGCGCGCATTTCGAGTGGGCATTACGCAGTCAAACATGTCTACACCCAGCGCGATTGACTCCAGGATATTTTCAGGCGTGCCGACGCCCATCAGATAGCGTGGCCGGTCGGCAGGCAGGATGCGGCATACGAGTTCTGTCATCGCATACATTTCCTCTGCCGGTTCGCCTACGGAAAGACCGCCGATGGCATTGCCCGGTTGGTTTTGTGAAGCAACAAACTCGGCGGACTGTTTCCGGAGATCCGGATAAGTACTTCCCTGGACGATGGGAAACAGCGCCTGCTCAAACCCATATCGTGGTGACGTCGAGTTCATCTGCGTTATGCAGCGCGTAAGCCATCGGTGTGTGCGATGCATTGAATCGTGCGCATAATTGTAGTCGCACGGCCAGGGCGTACATTCATCAAACGCCATGATAATGTCGGCGCCAATGGTGCGCTGTATGTCAATAACGTTCTCGGGAGTAAAGACGTGCCGCGATCCGTCGATGTGCGACGTGAATAGCACCCCTTCTTCTGTGATCTTACGCGAGCTTCCGAGGGAATATACCTGGTATCCTCCGCTGTCGGTGAGTATCGGAAGATTCCATCCTGCAAACCTGTGCAGTCCGCCCGCGGCGCCAAGTATGCTCATACCCGGACGCAGATACAGATGATATGTGTTTCCGAGAATGATTTCCGCGCCGATGGCGTCCGTCAGTTCGCGATGGTGCACCGCTTTAACCGCGCCTGCCGTGCCCACCGGCATAAAGATGGGAGTGTTGATGGCGCCATGGGGCGTGTGGAGGACGCCTGCGCGGGCGCCGGAAGGGTCGGTGCTAAGGAGTTCGAATTGCATAAACGCCCCAAAGCTATTAAAAGTGTTGATGTGTTGGCGTAAAGCAGGCCGCTGGCCGCTTTGCGGTTATCAGAATCTCGGGGCTGCGTAATTGGTGGGGTATAGAGGACTATGTGCAGTGGAGGGGCGTGAAACCTATTAAGCTTCGGCGAACCCGGCGAGGGGCCGAGTTCGCCGAAGCGGAATATCATTTAACCAATGCTGGTTCAGAATTGAGATATGACTCCAGGTTTTGAGGCGTAATGACCTCGAGCGGGAAGAGGCTAAGCGGAGGTGTGGCTTTCCGGAACAGCAGGTGGTTCGCGAGATGGCTGATGCCGAGGAACGCCTGCCGTTTCGGATTCTGGTTGATAAGGAAGTCGATAATACCTGCACGCATGAAGCCGAGGTTTTTCTCCAGCAGGTCGTATCCAACCAGCCTGATGCCGTTCTTCCCATGTTTCTCAAGAAGCGATGCGGCGATATAGGTGCCTGACGATGTACTTGCGAAAATTCCTTTCAGCATAGGGTCATCGAGGATGCCCAGTACCTTTTCGCTCATTTCTTCCTCGTTGTGATTGCTGAGGTCGTATGAAGTGATGTTGTGCCCATACCGACCGTTGTACTTCTGGAAGTAGTCGCGGAAGCCGCGCTCCTTTTCCAGGAGGTGGATGGCGTTGTGCATGTCCTCATATATATGGAGTACGGCGAACGACGCATCGCCCTGCAGTCCGATATGCATCAGCTCAGCGCCCACGTGACCGCTCTGGTAGAGGTCCTGGCCAATAAAACAAAGTGGATGCGCTTCCGGAATGTTCGTGTTGAAAAGGACATAGGGGATCGACCCCTTAGTATATACATCGAAGAACGGCAATGCTTCGTGATAGAAGATGGGCGCTATGAGAAGGCCGTCAGGTCCTGATTCGTTAGCTTTTTCGGCGGCAAGATGATAGGAATTCTTGTCGAACATATCGAAAAAGAATGGCTCCACCGTTACTCCATACTGCCGCCACTCCGATTCAGCCTGTTGTATACCCTTGCCTACAAGCTCCCAATAGGGGTCCTGTTCGGGGTCCGGTACCAACACAGCGATCCGGTAGTTTTTCTTCGAGCCCAGCGTCCTGGCAATTAAGTTTGGCTTGTAGTCGATCTGGTCCAGGACTGCCAGCACCTTCCTAAGTGCCTCCTCAGAAACCCTGCCTCGATTGTGCAACACTCGATCCACCGTTCCGGCGGATACACCCGACATCCTCGCAATGTCCTTGATCGTGATATTCTTCCTGTTAGCCATAAGTATTAGGTTTGGTAGTGTCAGCGTATCCCGGAAATGTGGATCCGTTAACGAACACAAAATACTTGTGTGCGAACACATTGTCAAGGTTTGAAGCTTTGCGAATCGTTTCCGCATACGTTTTCGGCAAATGCCGTGGTGGCCCGGTCCGGATCCAAATCGTACCTTTGGCCGGTTACGTAGCTGATTATCAGGTTGTCATTACCCTATCTCCTCCTGTTTGTCGTACTCTGCACCCAGAACATTTTTTTTCTGGTACTTTTGTGGGCTTTTGTTAAGCGGTCGAAGCCAAGGGAACGGCGTGTGTTGCCGGCAACACTGTTGGTTTGTGCCCATAACGAGGAAACCAACCTGAAAGCCCTGATTCCGTTGCTCCTTGGACAGGATCATCCGGAATTGGATATAGTAATTGTACTTGACCGTACTACCGACGGAAGCAGGGCATTCCTGGAGACGGTTGTTACAACACACAAAAATGTTCGCTATCTCGACGTGCCTGTCGTTCCGGGGGATGTCAACGGCAAAAAGTATGGCTTGCTTCAAGGTATCCGCGAAGCGAAACATGATATCCTTCTGCTGACAGACGCCGACTGCCGGCCGGGGAGGCAATGGGCCAGGGAGATGGTTTCTGCCTTCGACGAGGATACTACCGTTGTTCTCGGTTATTCACCGTATCTGAAAACTTCGGGAATCCTCAATACGTTTATCCGGTTTGAAACGTTGCTAACCGGTATCCAGTATCTCGGACTGGCCCGCCTGGGTTTTCCATACATGGGCGTCGGCCGCAATCTTGCTTACCGGAAATCATTTTTTACGAGCACCAATGGGTTTGATGGAATCATGACGGTGACTGGCGGGGATGACGATTTGTGGGTAAATCGAAATGCCCGCGCTGGCCATACGCGCGTGCAGATGGGCGCGTCATCACTCGTGTGGTCCGTACCGAAAAGTACCTGGCGTGAATTCCTTCATCAAAAAACGCGACACCTGTCCGCAGGCAGACACTACACGGTCAGCTCGCGCGCGCTGCTCGGCGTATTTCATGTGTCCCATATACTGAGTTGGCTCCTGTTTGGTGCTGCGCTTGTACTGACTCCGTCTGTTCCTCCTTTAATATTAATAGTGTTTGTCAGCAGGTTGCTGCTGTTCATTGTATTGGTGGTTCTTGCTTCGAGGCGTCTTGGGGACAAATTCCCTCCCTGGTCTGTTATCCTCTTAGATTTTATATACGTGTTTTACTATCTTTCAACGGCCCTCAGGGCGCTCTTTATCAAGACGGTACAATGGACGAATTAAAACGGGAATTTTCGGACAAAGCGATGGAGGATTTCCGCCTGATCGATCAGGCTGTGGCTCACGATGACGAACAAGCGTTCGCCCGGCTGCTACAACGCTACCGCCGTCCAGTGTACCACATGATCCTCAAGATGGTTCGAAACGTTGACGACGCGGAAGATCTCACGATCGAATCATTTGCCAAAGCGTTTCGAAGCCTTCACCGCTTCAAGAAGGACTACACATTCAGCACGTGGCTGTTCCGCATCGCGACGAACAACACAATCGATTTCATTCGAAAGAAAAAGCTCAATACCCTCAGTATCGACAACACATTTACGGACGACGACGGCCAGGCAGTCTCGCTTGATGTCGAGGACGAAAATCTCGACCCGCAGGAAGAAGCCATCCGCATGCAGAAAGCAGAGCTCATGCAATTTTTTGTCGACAAGCTTCCGCCGAAATATCAAAAGCTTGTCCGCCTTAGATACTTCCATGAGTTGTCGTACGAAGAAATCGCCGAAGAACTCGGCGCCCCACTAGGCACCGTCAAAGCTCAACTTCACCGCGCAAGGGAATTGATGCATGAAATGGTGAAGAATAAGAGGGACCACATTTGATGTGCGCATGTGTTGACGTGTTGATGTGTTGAAGTCTGTCACAGATCAGGAGTAAGTTGTAATGGTCACCGCTTAGTCATAATCTTAAGCTCGCGTTTTAATCCGTGCCTGACATCAACACATCAACACACCAACACATCAACACATATTTTCCCCTCTCCGCCCGCCAGCAGGATCAGTTCGCGCAGCTTGGTCCGCTCTATCGCGAGTGGAATGAAAGGATCAACGTTATCTCCCGAAAGGATATCGACAACCTTTATGTCAACCACGTGCTCCACTCGTTGGGCATTGCGAAGGTGATTGAATTTCGGAAGGGTGCTGCTATTCTTGATGTAGGGACAGGCGGTGGATTTCCGGGAATACCGCTGGCGATACTTTTTCCGAATACGCATTTTCACCTCGTAGATTCGATTGGAAAGAAGATAACTGTTGTGAAGGCTGTTGCCGAAGCGATAGGATTGGATAACGTAACGGCTGAACAGGCACGTGCTGAAACGCTGAAGGGTGAATACGATTTTGTGGTAAGTCGTGCGGTTGCACGATTGAAGGAATTATACAAGTGGACGAGCAAGCTGATAAGGAAGGAATCCGTTCACGCGCTGCGCAACGGAATCATTTGTCTTAAGGGAGGCGATTTGAAGGAAGAGATCGAGGAGGTTCGGCGGCCGACAAAACTCTATCCGTTATCTGATTACTTTGCCGAGCCGTATTTCGAAACGAAGTTCGTGGTGCACGTCGCGCGCGACTAACTGTCCTCTGCTTATCCACCCTGACTTCGCATTAGGGCGGCCGTAATCGTACGGGTTTCCTATACAAGGGTGGCGTTCCGCCGGGGCGGAGGATGCAGGGGTCCCCGGCGGTCGCCATTTGCATAGCGGAACTGTTTACCCTGGAGAAGCCAACCAACATAGACGATCTTCCACTGGCCGTTTTGCTTTTCGAGTATGCGCGTTTCGCGACTTAGTCCGGGCATATCGAAAGCTTGTGATCCTGTATCTTCACCGTATTGATCGAACGTTACCCA
>DATCLO010000051.1:0-102751 GCA_036563875.1 Cyclobacteriaceae bacterium | reverse complement strand
TCGTAAACGTCTTGCCGGAACCGGTGACACCCAGCAGGGTTTGGTGCTGTTCACCGCTCAGTACACCTTTTACCAGTTGCTCAATTGCTGCTGGCTGGTCGCCTGTTGGTTGGTATTCGCTGACCAGTTGGAAATCCATGGTTAGCTATTCCAGATTTCCCACGACTTCTCGGCCTGTACGTGGAGCATTTCCAGGCCGTTCTTGATCGTCGCGCCCCGCATCTCTGCCTTTTGTAGGAATAGCGTTCGTGCCGGGTTGTAAATCAGGTCGTACACGTAGTGTTCCTTGCCGATCTGATCGTAGTCAATGGGCGGCATAGCATCCGTTTCCGGGTGCATGCCCAGAGGCGTAGTGTTGATGAGTAGCTTGGACTGATTTATGATCGATGGATCTTTCTTCAGGTCTTCGTACGTGTAGTCGCCCTGTCCCTTCGTGCGTGAAACAACCTTGTACGGTATTTCCATTTTCTTCAGCGCTTTTTGCACCGCTTTCGAGGAGCCTCCCGTACCAAGTATGAGCGCCTTCATCGAATGCTTTTCAGGAAGCCAGGCTTTCGCGGTTTCGTAGAAAGCGTCCGAGTCGGTATTAAAACCAATCCGTTTTCCGTCGCGGATCTTGATCACGTTGACCGCGCCAATGAATTTGGCGACGGGATAGATTTCGTCGAGGTGCTTCATCACCGATTCCTTGTAGGGAATCGTAACGTTAAGACCCCGGAGATCCTTGTTCTCCGCGAACAGCTTTTCGATGTCTTCGATCTTTTTCAGCGGGAAAAGTTCATACCTGCAGTCGCGCAGGCCTTCCCTGAAAAACTTTTCTTCGAAATAGGTTTTCGAAAAGGAGTGGCTTATGGTGAGGCCGATCAGGCCATACACTTTCTCCATATCAGATTTTTGTTTTCATTCTCTCGGCCACCTTTTCAATAAGCAGCACTATAATCACCCCGATGGCGCCAAAGAGTATTGCCTGGAACACCTGGGGGTCACTCCCCGTATTAGCCATGTACTCCCCTGGCAAAATGCTTTCGTCAAAGGCACATACCTGCTTGCCGTCGCTACCGAGGCGATAAGTCAGGCATTGCTTCCAGGGCCATACCTTGTTGAGGGATCCCAGCATGAAACCCGCCAGTGTGGCAATGGTCAGGTCGTGGAAATTGTCCAGTACCCAGGTAAGAACCCATGAGAAGGCAATGATGCCTATCAAACATCCCAGCGCAAAGGTAATAATGACCGGGAGATTGACAGCAAGAAGTGCCTGCATGATGAACTCATATTTGCCGATCAAAAGCAATATAAACGCCCCGGAGATGCCCGGAAGGATCATTGCGCAGATCGCCAGGGCGCCGGACAGGAATACGAACCACAGCGCCTCGGGGCTCTGTGTTGGTGAACTTACGGTAATCAGGTATGCGACCACAATGCCCACTACAATGGAGCCGACGACCGCTATGTTCCACCGCATTATCGAACGCAGGATCAACGGCGACGAGATCAATATCAGCCCGAAAAAAAATGACCAGGTCTGAACTGGGTATGACTTGAGTAGGGACACCATGAGCTTGGCCAGCGACAGCAGGCTCGTCACAATACCTGCGAAAACGGCAAGGAGAAAGCCGCCATTGATCTTTTCCCAAAACGCCTTGAATTGGAGCGAAAGCAACAGCCGCAAGGCCTGTGCATCGATCGCCTTGATTGAGTGCACCAATTCAGAGTAGATACCAGTAATGAACGCAATGGTACCTCCTGACACGCCCGGGATAACGTCAGCCCCACCCATTGAAAGCCCCTTGAGGTAGAGCATTATGTAGTCTTTGGGTCTTCTCAAGGCAGCCGTTTATTCGGTGACGAAAGGTGGGGCGGTGCCGGCCTTTTTCTCGTTGTTGAGAAAATAGTGGAATGTGTCGCCGCGCAGGCCCAGGCGGATCGTTTCCAGCGGGATTACTTCGTTTGGTGCGATATTGCCCAGATTTACGTTGGCTCCGAGCAGTTTGATAAACCACACCTGCTGTGCCTTCTGTGGCGCCTCCCAGATGATCTTTTCAAAGGGTATCTTCGTAAGGATTTCCTGCACCAGCCCGGAGCGAACTTCGCCGGTGGAACGGAACAAACCTACATTGCCGCTTTCCCGTGCTTCACCGATCACCTTCCAGGCGCCGGCATCAAGCTCCTTCTGCATGAGTTCAATCCACTTGTACGGCGGGATGATTTTTTCAGCATCCTTTGAGCCGACTTCAGACAGAACCGTAACCTGTTCGGAAAGCTTCGCGATGTAGTCGCATTTTTTGTCGTGATCCAGATCGATCGAACCGTCGGAAACTTCTGCAAAGGACATATCATACTTGTCCAGTGCGCGACGGTATTCGTCGAATTGACCTCGGGCGACAAATGCTTCAAACAACGTACCGCCGAAATAGGTGGGGATGCCCGCCTCTTTGTATACTCTCAGCTTTTCCTTAAGGTTAGGTGTAACGTAAGAAGTGCCCCACCCGAACTTAATGATGTCAACATGATCTGCGCACACCTCAACAAAATCCTCGACTTCCCTGACGCTCATGCCTTTGTCCATGGCCATGGTGAAGCCGTACTGCCTGGGCTTCGTTGTGCGCTCAGGCAGATTGCTAAGCTCGTAGTTCATTAAGTGTTGTTCTTTCTAAATTGATCGATGATCTTGTACAACGCCTTCTGCGTTTCGATCTTCGGAAAAAATTCAAACAGGGTTGTATGACCATCGAAGTCCAAAATTAAGGCATTTTCCAAATAATTAAAGGCTTCCTTAAATTGGCCCTGTTCTATCAGGTATACCGTCATGCGGTAAAAAAATTCGGGGTCATCAGGTATTTCCTCGAAGCCCTGAAGGAGGGTGTCGATCGCACGGGCGTAATTACCCTGTTCAAAATAGATGTAAGACCAGTTCAGCCAGATCTCCTTATCACCCGGATCAAGCTTTGCAGCCTCCTCATAAGCATCAAGGCTCGATACCGTGTTGCCGAGTTTAAACTCCGCATGGGCTACCGCCTTCCAGTACTCAGGGTTTTCCGAGTTTAGTTTCAGCGCCTTGTTATAAAAGTGCAGGGCCTGATACCACTTCTCCTGTTTTTCGAGGCACGCGCCGGCACCAAAGAGCGCCTCATCATACAGGTTATCAAGCTTTGCAGCTTTTTGGAAATATTTTAATCCAAGCTCATACTGTTCGAGTGCTTCATACGCAGCACCCAGGCAGCAATACACTTCAGGACTTGGTCCTTCAAGATCAATTGTCTTCTTAAAAGCATCCAGCGCCTTCGTATACTGCTGAAGGTTCATGTACGTGTTCCCCATGTTGAAGTACGCCGACGCAAACGTATCGTCTATCGTCACAGCGTAGTCGTATGCCTGCAGCGCTTCTTCGTACTGTTCAAGCTTGTTATGAACAATACCGAGGTTGTACCACGCTGCAGCGGAATAGGGATCTTCGTCGATGAACTTCTTATAGTAGTCAATGCTTTTTTCCAACTGCCCCGACACATCAAGACAATAAGCAAGCTCGTACAGTGCACCTTCGTGATTAAGGTTTACTTCGATCGCCTTCTTGTAAGCCTCGACAGCCGCGGGGTAGTCTTCAAGGTTCTGGTACGCTAAGCCGATGTTGTACCACACTTCATCCTTATCTTCTGCAAGATCAAGGGCGCGTTCATAGCACTCGATCGCTTCGCGGAACTTGCCCTGGAGCGCCAGGATGGAACCGGTTGTCAGGTAAACCTCAGGGTCATTCGGCTGAAGAGCACCGGCCTGTTCGAGCAGTTCCAATGCCTGATCGTATTCTTCAAGATTTGACAGAATCTGTGCCTTTACCGTCAGCAGTTCGGTCGAAAACGGGTATTGTGAGATAGCCTGATTGACGGCCTGAAGTGCCTTGTTATGCTTACCCCGGAACAGGTAATAGTCTATGATCTGTTCGTAGGACTCCAGGTCAAAGAGACCCGGTTTTTTCTTGCGAAGATGATCCTCAAACCGCCGAATTAACTCATTTTCTTCCTCACGCTTACGATATTCTCTCGGCATTTGTCTGTATCAGAGTTTTCTAAAATTAGATATTTCCGCATTACCCTTTGCGGAAAGTCCGGCTATTTTTTCCCGGCAAGCTGCCGCACGTAAGTTTGACAGCACCATTCAATCGTCTCATCAATCGATTGAAATTCGAAATTCAGGGCCTTTTTGATCTTATCGTTCTGAAAGGAAACAGGGGAAAGGATTCCTGTCAGAAGGTCGCGGGTTAACCCCGGGGGCGTGCCCAAAACCGCCGAACGCAACCGGTCTGCCCAGACGAGTAGAGGTAAAAGCCTGGTACTCAATCTGATAGAGGGCGACTTCCGACTAAGGTGCCGTGCGATCTTTTCAAACACCTCCTTGTAAGAAATAGTCCCCGCACTGGCAATGAATCGCTCTCCTTTGTCGCCTTCCCTCAACAATCTGTATATGATCTCGGCGGCGTCCTGAACAGATATGTAGTTCATCCTGCCCTCAGGGTAAAACCGCCTTCCTTTCCATACATACTGCAAAATTCGTGCGCTGCTTCGCTCAGGGAGGCCAGGCCCCAGAATCACTGACGGGTTGACAATAACAGCATCCAGTCCCTCCTCGCACCCACGCATCACCTCAAGCTCCGCAAGGTACTTGGATTCGCCATAAGCGGTGTTCATAGGTCCTGGCACCCATTTTCCGGTCTCGTCCGTGGCCCGTACGTTCTTTTGCCGTCCGATAGCGCCAACAGAACTCACATGTACAAGCCGTTGCACCTTGTTTTCAAGGCAGGCGTTGACGACGTTCCGCGTGCCGACGACATTTGTCTCGTAGAGCTTGCGCTTGTCGGAGGGGTTAAAAGAAACCAGGGCGGCGCAGTGGATGACCTTCGTGGCGCCTTCCAGGGCATCGTAAACGGCCTCTGTGTCCCGGATGTCGACATTATCCCATCTAATCTGGCCTTCCAGGTCGCTGAGGAGGCTTGTGTCGCTTCCTTCCCGCTTAAGGCCACGGAATGGCTCGCCCGCCGTGAGCAGTTTACGGATTACATAGCTTCCCAAGAGGCCATTAGCCCCGGTTACCACCACCATGATTTACAAGTCGTGATTGATCAGGTCCAAATTTAGAGCTTTTTCAAAGTAACGCGACTTGCTTGCCTTGGCTATCGCTTCGGCATGTTGGAGATGATGACAATCGCTGCCCAGGAAATGAACCAGCTTCATGTCTACGAGTTTCCCGGCCATATTTTGAACCCCCTTGTTATAAAAGCCGGCGAGGGATCCCAGATTTACCTGAAAAAGCACACCCCGGTTGGCCAGGTCCTCAATTCGTGAAATGTTATCCTGAAGATACAGATATCGCTCAGGGTGTGCCAGCACCGGGGTGTAGCCTCGTGTGGTGGCCGCAAAGATGAATTCATTCAAGTTAAGGGGCTCACTTATGAAATTCGTTTCAAACAACAGATAACTGTTACCGAACGTGAGCAAGGGGTTGCCTGACTCCAGCCGACGCATAAAAGCTTCGTCCAGGTAGTATTCAGCTGCAGCAGCCACCTCCATTTCAATGTTTTGTTTCTTAAGGTGATTGCGCAGTTGATCCAAGCCGGAAAGAATTGTTTGCGGCGTATTACGGTAATGGTCCTGCATTACGTGTGGCGTAGTAATCAACTTACGGTAGCCCAGCTGCTGAAACACCCTCACGACTGCTTCGGCATCCTCCAAAGTCTTCACACCATCATCCAGCCCGGGCAGCAAATGGGAATGCATGTCCGTGATCAGCGCGTCTCCCGGGGCACGACGTTTCTTTTTCAGCCAGTCCAGCACCTATATCTTCAGAATGGATTTCAGTTTGCTACCGCTGTCTTCTTCATAGTATCCATACCCATAGCTCTTCTTGTCACTAACAGGCATGGCATTGAGAAGCGTGGCGATGTTGGTAAGCTTGTTGATATTGACAATGCGCTTCAGGTTGTGCAGGAACTCCTTCTTTGAATAGTTCGCCCTGAAGATATACACCGACAGGTCGGCTTGTTTCATGGCCATTATACCATCGGTGACGAGTCCAACAGGAGGGGTATCGAGAATGATTACATCATAGTGCTCCCGCAACTCGGTCAGGAGTTTACTGAACTCATTATTAAGCAGCAGTTCGGAAGGATTGGGCGGATGAGGACCGGCAGGGATGTAATCCAGATTCTGAACGTCTGTTTTCACAAGACATTCCTGCCACGAATTCTTTCCTATCAATATTGTGCTCATGCCCATGCTCCCGTTGTTCAATGACGACGGGAGATTGTGCTTAGGCTTGCGCATGTCGAGGTCGAGCAGCACTACCCTTTTTCCCGAAAGGGCAGTGACGCCACCGAGGTTCATCGCGACAAAGGATTTACCTTCACCCGAAACAGTTGAGCTGATGGCGACTGTTTTCGTGCTGGCTGAAGGATTGAAGAAGTCTAGATTCGTGCGTAGCGTCCTGAACGCCTCCGTGGCCATCGACTTGGGATGGCTCAAGACATGCAACGCGGCGCCGTTGGAATAATGAGAAGCGGGAATTATGCCGAGTAGCGGAACCTGGCGCAGTTGTTCGAGTTCGTGAACGCTCGTGATTTTGTTATTTGCGAGGTACAGGATCCCAATGAAAAACAGGTTAAATACAAGACTCAACACAAAACCGATTCCCATAATCATGGGTTTGTTGGGTGCGATCGGCTGATAGGAAAGCGAAGCCGATGAAAGAATCTTGAAATCGGGAATCGATCCCGCCTGTGCAATTTCAAATTCAGATTTGGATTGCATCAGCATGAGATAGAACTCTTCGTAGAGTTTATAAAAGCGCTGGTTCTTTGTGAACTCTGTGTTTCGGTCAGGCATCTGCGCAAACTCCCTTTCAGCTTGCTGCTTTTGTTCGTTGAGGCGGCGGAGACGAGCCATCCAGGAATCGCGCAGTTCCGTCAGCTGCTTCGTAAGTTGCTCCTGAAGGTTGCGTATCTCTTGCTCGCGTTCGCGGAAAGCAAAGGTTACTTCTGAGTAGGAGAGTTTAAGACGATCAAACGCTGCCTGGAGTTGGCTGAGTTTGTCGAGGTTGTCATTGATCGCCTGAGGGAAATACAGCCGTTGCATGGGGTTAACCAGAAAGGCCCCGGTTGACATGTTGTCAAGCAATTCGTTAATGCCCGCAATCCGTGTGGTCAGCTGATAGCGTTGTGAGTCGATCTCGTGGATGAGGCTGATGGTCCTGGCCAGTTCCTGGTCCAGGTTGTTGGTCTTGTTGGCGAGAATGAAGTCTTCAAAATAGTTTTCATACTGGCTCATCTTCTCCTCGATCTGTTTGAGTTCGTTTGTGAGCCACGTAATTTTCTGACGATTGGCCTGTGTCTTTTGTTCGTTGCTAAAGACCAGGTATAGTGAATCAATTTCATTGACGACCGCTTGTGCCTTCAGCGGATTGTGATCCTTGAAAGAGATGCGAATCGTATTTGCATTGAAGTTGATCGGCTCGACAGTCAGGTTGCGCATCAGGTAGTTCATCAGCACTTCCGGACTGTTGATCACGAAGAAGCAATTCAAACCGCTTTCAACAAAATTCGGATTGCGGTGGATTTTAACTGTGAGACCTCCCAGATCGATGGGCTCACCGTATTTGCCAGATACCGGCGCTCCGTCCTGATTGACTCGGAGTCGGACCGTTTCAGGATTTTCAACGTCGACGAAAATTGGAATATCGTAGAACCCGTATTGTGAAATGGTGTACTCAACGGTGAACGGTTGATTCCCGAAAAATTCGTAGTTGAGGATTTCTCCTTTGTTGTAATAGCTGACGTCGATGTTTAGTGAGTCCAGAACACGCGCGAGGAAGAGCTTCGACTGGATGATTTCGATCTCTCCCGACATGATGTTCAGGTTCTGGTCCTCCACCAGTCGGTTGATGCCCAGTTCTGTTGCTTCATTTCGAATGTCAAGTTTGATTTCCGAATGTGATTCATACAGGTCAGGCGAATACCGTATAAACAGGAGGTAGGTCAGTAGGTTGATGATGACGAATATCGCCAGAATCCAAAGCCTGTTGTTGCGAATGATTGTTCGGAGCTTGCTGAAGTCGATCCCTTCAATCGTGTTACCGGATTTGAACGTTCCTGTTTCCACGGCGTTCACTTAGTGTTGTTGATCACAACGATCAGTGTCACAATACTCGCGATAACGCTTACAAGCGGTCCGTAATCGCGAACCGCTTCACTTACAGGCTTCCGAATGGGCTCGACGTAAACAATATCGCCGGGCTCCATAATCATGTTGCTCTTACGGTACCCGTCAATCGTACTGAAGTCGATAAGAAATACCTGATCGCCGCGCACAACACGAATGTTGTTGGCCTTGCCATTGACGTCAATACCTTTCGCCAGCGCAAGAATCTCCGCCAGTTCCATGTTTTCGTTCATGAGCGGGATGACCTGTCCGCCGGGAGCGCCAAGCACGATCACGCGCTTGTTTAGATACCGCACAACGGCCATGGGGTTGGCATAGTACGTGGCGAATTTCTTTTCCAGGTCTTCTTCCAGCTCGCGGAGTGTGAGGCCTTCGGCATGTACCTCGCCAACCATCGGGAGTTTCACGTTGCCATTGAGGTCTACATGGTAGGTTACTGCCGGGCGGGTTTGGGCAGCCTGAGTGGAAATGTTTTCCGCAAGACGGAGGTCGGGGTCGATAATCCTTTCACCGCGGTTGGTATAAATCTCGATTTGCAGTTGATCGTTCTTCTGGACGACGTAGTTCCTTTCGGTTTGTCTGGCCGCCTGGGCAAGTTGTTCCCCTTCGGGAACCCGGAACATGATATTCTGCTTGTATGCTGCGCATGCGTTCAGCAGGAAAGCAGCAGCCGGCAGAAGCCACCAGATCGTATGACGTCGTTTCTTCAAATCGGGTACAACGTTACGTTGTCAAATTACAGACTTTCTCTGGAACTCCTCAAAAGAAGGGAGTTCTTCGTCCTTTGCTGATATCACCGGATTGTCTATCGGCCACGGAATGGCAAGCTTCGGATCGTTCCACTTTATCCCAGTCTCGCATTCCTTGCGGTAAAAATCCGAACATTTATAAAAAAATATCGTGTCTTCCAGCGCTGCAAAACCATGGGCAAACCCTTCAGGTACATACAGCATCTTGTGCTGTTCGTCATTGAGCTCACACATGTAATACTGTCCAAAGGTGGCGGAATTCCTTCGAACGTCCACGACTACATCGACGATTCTTCCCTTTATAACGGACACGAGCTTGGCTTGCATAGCGGGGGGCAATTGAAGGTGTAGGCCCCTGATGCATCCCTTGCGCGTGAACGACTGATTGTCCTGCACGAACCGGGTCGTGATCCCGATCTGGCTGAATGCGCGTTCAGTGTAGTACTCGCAGAACCAGCCCCTGTTGTCGTGGAATACCGTCGGTATGATTTCAACCAATCCCTCGAACCGGGTCTTTACTATCTGCATCCAAAAAATTTATGACGCTACTTTCAGTGTGTTTAACGTCTGCAAATATTTATGGATCACCAACGACTCATCAAATTCCGTTGCGGCTTTCTGCCTTCCGTTTTCACCGAATGTCCTCAAATTGTCCTCATCAAGGGAGGCCATTTCGCGCATTTTTTCGGCGAGGTCGACGGCGTCCTTAAGATGACAAAGTAAACCATTATAGTTATGTTTCACAACGTTGTTACAACCCGGTACGTCGGTAGCGATAATCGGGCGCCCCGAACTGGCGGCTTCGAGGAGGGTTCGCGGTGTGCCTTCGCGGTATGAAGGGAGGACTATGCAGTCGGCTTGTTCGATGTAACCCCTGACATCATCGGTGGTGCCGAGGTATTCAATAATGCCGGAATTATGCCATTCGTCGATCACCTCCGACTTGATGCCACGCTTGTGTTCCGGGTCCTTGGCTCCAAGCAACTGGAACCGGGCCTCGAATCCCTCTTTCCGGAGGATTCTCACGGCATCGATATACTCCAGGACTCCCTTGTCAGTGATCAGTCGCGAAATCATCAGGAAAGTAAACCGGGGATTACGCTTATAGGTCCGCATCGAGAATCGCTCAAGGTCAATACCAGACCCGGGTACGAGGTCGGCATGGGAGGCCTGTACGAGCTTGCGGTGAACAAACAGGTTCAAGTCGTCGGGATTCTGGAAGAAGACCTTATGGGCAAACCTAAAGCTAATGCGATACAGCAGGATGGCGATGGCTGAGACAAGATTGTTCTTTAGAAAAACTGTTCCCAGACCACAAACGTTGTTGACTACGGGGATCTTTAAAGCCGCCGCCGCGAGTGTTCCGTATACGTTAGGTTTTATGGTAAAATGCAAAATAATATCGGGGCGAATCCGACGATAGATGAGGTACAGTTCAAGGATGAGTGCGGAATCTTTGATCGGGTTGGCACCGCGACTATCCATCCTTACTTTGTGATGGATGCATCCGGCGTCGACCAGGTTCCTGGTGTACTCATCGACGGGAGCGATGGTGTGAACTTCGTGACCGCATGACAGTAGCGTACGAATCAAGTTCATCCTGAAATTGTAGATGTTCCAGGATGTGTTCAGGACAATGGCAATTCTCATTTATAGGCTCTGAGTTGTGAGAATTCCTTTCCCCGTATTGAGGGTCAAGATTCCGGTTAGATTGGGGAATTCTTAGGTTAAATTGCTAAAAATAGCAAAAAGTAACCGATTTCAGCAACAGGGGGGACCTAAAAAGCGTGTTTATTGTTTATTTGAGCAGGTAAGTTTCAGATGGGAAAACGAGATAAAGCAATACTGGTAACAATAACCCGGAACGAACGTCCGGAGGTGATCGAAGAGCACCTGCAGGAGCTCGCCTTCCTTGCCCGAACTGCTGGATTGAACAGCATTGGAAAGGTAGTGCAGGGACTGCCTGCGCCTGATGCGCGCACGTACATTGGCAAGGGAAAGCTGGAAGCGCTGAAGGAACAGGTCATCGCCGAGGATGTCGCCGCCGTGATTTTTGATGATGATCTGACGCCGTCTCAACTGCGCAACCTGGAACGTGCGCTCAATCCGGCAGACAGGGAAGAAAAGGTTCAGGTGTACGACCGAAGTCTGCTCATTCTGGACATCTTTCTGAGAAGGGCACAGACCGCACAAGCAAGAACGCAGGTTGAACTGGCGCGAAACCAATATCTGTTGCCCCGACTTACAAGGCTGTGGACGCACCTTGAACGACAACGTGGTGGCACCGGTACACGTGGTGGTGCGGGTGAAAAAGAAATTGAAACCGACCGGCGCAACATTCGGAATGCTATTGCCGTGCTGAAGGAACGGCTTGCCAAAATCGAAAAGCAACGACAAACGCAACGCAAGGCGAGAAGCAACATTGTGCGCGTCGCACTTGTCGGCTATACGAATGTGGGTAAGTCGACCCTCATGAACCTGCTTTCGGGTTCCGGAGTTCTTGCGGAGAACAAGTTGTTCGCTACGGTCGACTCAACCGTGCGCAAGGTTGTGCTCGGAGATATTCCGTTCCTGCTTTCGGATACCGTTGGATTCATCCGGAAGTTACCGCATCACCTGATAGAGTCGTTCAAGTCAACGCTCGACGAAGTTCGCGAGGCAGATTTGCTGCTCCATGTGGTGGACGCTGCGCATCCCTTCCATGAAAATCAGATTGAAGTAGTCACTACGACGCTGAGGGAAATCGGCGCAGGAGATATTCCCACCATCCTTGTGATGAACAAGAGTGACCTGTTGGAACAACGCGGCGACCTGGAGGAGATGAAAGGTTATTATCGCCAGCATGGCTACGACAAGATCGTGTTCGTGTCGGCGCAGACTGGAATGAACATCGACAAGCTGAAGCAAATGATTTTCGAAGAAGTCAAAAGGAAGCACCTCACCATCTATCCCAACTACTTGAAAAATGGGTTCGAGTACCCCCTCCTGCCTGAGAATGTGAAGGTTGAACCGAAGGGATAATTTCCTAAATTTGCCGACCTAGGTTAGATGCAGTGGCAGTGGCGTGACGTTCTGTCTCTGCGATTGCCCCTGATAGCTCTCGGGGTGCGTCTAAAAAAAATGGTCTCATAGTTCAACGGATAGAATAGGAGTTTCCTAAACTCTTGATCTGGGTTCGATTCCCGGTGAGACCGCTGAAACAGAGTAAGTGTGAAAGTGGGTGCGAGTGTGCGAGCGAAAGTAGGTGCGTGAACTTCACCGAATAATCGTCACAACGCCCTTCCGGTTTGACATATTGACTCCTGACTTCACAGATATAACATAGTAATATGTCCCTGTGGGGAGATCCTGTCCCTGATGCCGGCCATCCCATTCCCAACTAAACCCACTTGCTTCGTACAGAAGCTCGCCGCGGATGGTATATACGCGCGTGATGGCGTCGTCGTATCCGTCTACGTTTTGAACTGGCGTAACAGACCACGTATCATTAGCCATATCACCGTTTGGCGTAAACGCTTTTGGTACGTCTAGTGCGATTTCGCTGCTGAAGGCGATTTCGCGGGAAAGCACATTGCTTTCCGAATTGCTGTCGCGCACCTTAATGGAAAGCGCCTTCGTGCCGGACTGTATGTTCTCCGACTCTTCTGTGTTAAAAGAGTAGTAGATGGAGCGCAGCGCTTCCTGGTAGTCGGATGCCGGAGCGCTGCCGATCAGGTGGAATGTAGCGGTCTCAGCGTCAAACACACCTTGTATGAGAATGTTTGCCTCGCCTGCCGGCGCGTACGTAAGCAGATCATGTCCAGCCTGGTACGTTGTCATATCGAACGATATCTCTGCGCCAACAATATTATCGCCATCTACTTCAGAAACCTGAATATTTTCCGTGACGCCGGCCGGTCCACCATTTACCAAATAGGGCAGTACGCTTCGCTCCATGTTTTGGAGCGCGGGTGGATCATTCACGGGATTAACCATAATCATCAATGGATACGGATCACTTTCCAGCTTCCCATCATGCACGGTTACCACGACTGTAAGGAGACCGGAAAAATTTTCCATGGGTTCGATCGTCCTTCCTTTAGTGTTATAGTGCTCACCGCTGCTAAGATTGATCGTGAATCCGTTGGGGTAGGGGGTATCCGGGTCGAATACAATGAGGTTTTCAAAGCCAATTGTCAGCGATGTTTCTTCGTCCATGACAAGCGACGTTTGCCCAAGGATTTGCGGCGGGATGTTTCCCTCCCTGACGGTAATCTTCAACGTGAATGCATTGCTGTTGGCGACGCCATCGTTGACCTGCAGGCGTATATCGAGTGTACCTGTGAAATCCTGGTTCGGTGTTACCGTATTACCGTCAAGTGTGTAGTTGCTTCCCTCAAAAACACGGAGAGAAAAGTCGTCCGGATAGTCATTGTCCGGGTCATCCACTTTCAACATATTGAGGGTTAAGACGACGGCTACGTTTTTCGCAGTTGTGATCTCGTGCTGTCCGGTGATGACCGGAGCTACATTGGAAGGGGGCGAAACATTTCCACCGTTATTTCCGTTGCCTCCTCCGCCAGTGTTCCCGCCGTTTCCATTTCCTCCTCCGTTATTACCGCCGTTGCCCTGACCTTTATTCCCTTCATCCTTGCTGCCGTCGCCTCCCTTGTCGTCTTTGCTGCTCCCGGGGTCACCTTTTTTTTCGTCGTCCTTTTTATCGGATTTCTTGTCATCCTCTTTTTCAGGATCCTTCTTGTCATCCTTTGGACCGGGATCTTTCTTGTCATCCTTTGGAGCAGGGTCTTTCTTGTCGTCCTTTGGACCAGGATCTTTCTTGTCATCCTTTGGACCAGGATCCTTCTTGTCGTCCTTCGGACCAGGATCCTTCTTGTCATCCTTTGGACCTGGATCTTTCTTGTCATCTTTGTTGCCCGCACCTTTGTCATCACCCTTTCCTGGGCCCTCTTTGTCTTCGCCTTTCTTTTCTCCGTCTTCTTTCTTCTTATCGTCTGTCTTTTTATCGTCCTTCTTTTCTGGTTTGTCCGGCTTTTCTGGTTTGTCTGGTCCATCCTTTGGCCCCTTACCTTCTTCACCGCCTTTTGCCAAAATTCCGATGATGTCCACCGTTATGGTATACGGATCGCTGTCGTTCACGCCATCATTAACAACTGCCGTCACTTCAACGCCGCCTTCCACACCGGCGTTAGGAATGATGGTATTATCGGACAGCTGAAAAGCATCTGAACTCCCGGAGAGTTTAAGGGTAAAATCATGGGGATAGGAATTGTCGGGATCGACTACCTCAAGATCTTCCAAAGTGATCGCTAGCGGAGTACCGAGACTGACACTGAGCGGTCGCTGCCCAACAATTTGAGGAGCGACATTATCCTGGGCAAGGGAAGAGGAGGACACCAGGCAAAGCATTACCATCCCCAAGCATGCATGGGACAACATGATATTCTGCCAAAAAATTAACAGACGTCGGATGCCTGATGACAAGTTCATTGCGGGTTCCCATAAACCCGTAGAAAAAAGTGCGCCGGATTAGTGAAGGCCGATCAGCGCTGCAAAGGAAGCCACCGGGAAAAATAGTAACGTGGAAAGGAAGCCCCGTGGAGAGGAAGAGAGACAACAGCCTACTTCTTGCCGAGTCCATCAGGTACAAAATCAAGTGACACCGAATTCATACAGTATCTCTTGTACGTCGGTGCCGGGCCGTCGTCGAAGACGTGGCCGAGGTGTGAGTCACAACGGGAGCAAAGTACTTCGATGCGGCGCATGCCGTGAGAGAGGTCTTCGCGGTACCAGACGCTGTTCTTGCGTGAAGGTTCAAAAAAGCTGGGCCATCCGCAGTTACTGGCAAACTTCGCATCCGACCGGAACAGCTTGTTGCCACATACGGCACAGAAGTAAGTACCACGGATGTCGATATTCCAATACTGTCCGGTGAAAGCGCGTTCGGTACCCTGTTCCCGCGCGACGTGGTAGAGGTCGGGCGGAAGGATCTTCTTCCAGACTGCGTTTGACACCTTCAGTTTCGTGGTATCGGTATTCGAATAATACGGATTGTTGTTTCGCGCCGGATTGGGTTTGAGCGTCTGTCCGAACGCAGAAGCGCTTGCAATTATCAAAAGGCAGGGAAGGATCGCTTTCATAGGAATTTGGGACTACAAGACAAAACAACGATCAAAAATCGAGGGTTCAAAGCATGGGAGGATATTCTATATTTGATCTCACACGGCGGTGTTCCCCGTGTGTACGATAACATGATAAAGCAAATTCTTCTGGTGGGAGTTGGTGGTGGACTCGGAAGCATCCTGCGCTACCTCACGTCTGTTGCCACCGTTCGATACTTCGATGACGCGTTTCCACTGGCCACATTCTCAGTTAACGTTATTGGATGCTTTGTTATGGGATTGTTGACCGGCATGCCCGGAGCGCTGACCCAGGAGGCGCGTCTGCTCTTTGTAGCTGGCTTTTGCGGTGGGTTTACCACTTTTTCTGCCTTTGCCTTTGAGAACGTCCGGCTGCTACAAGGCCATAACTATTTGACGGCGTTCTTCTATATTGGACTAAGTGTGCTTGCGGGACTCGTCGGCGTCTGGCTAGGCCTGCAGGTGGCAAGACAATTCTGACTATGAGATATCTGCTACTGCTTTCAATTTGTCTGGGCTTTTTGCGTCTTCCCGCGCAGGATACTTTTTACAGGCAGGAACTGACAAACCTTCTTGACATTTCTGCATTGGCGTCCTATCGTTCGGGGGAGATGCATCAGTTGTCGAGCTACGACACAACCGGGGGAAACGACGATGGGTTCAGCGGAAAGTTTTCGTTCGTGCGGAAAGAGGGCAAAGACTTAGTGATCGCTGACCTCAAAGGGCCCGGTGTCGTAAATAGAATATGGACACCCACACCCACTACCGATACGATCAAATTTTATTTCGACGGTGAGCGGAAACCCAGAATCGCCGTACCGTTCATCGACCTCTTCCTTGGCGATAAATTTCCATTTCTCGCGCCGCTTTGTGGCAATGAAATCGGTGGATATTATTGCTACCTTCCTATACCTTATGAAAAATCGCTGAAGATTGTATACGCTGGCGCAAATCTGCGCTTCCATCAGACCCAATACCGTAACCTGAGCAAGAGAAATAAGGTAAAGTCTTTCACTCTAAAGATGTTGGAAGATAACCGCGACCTATTTGATCGCATCAAGCAGGTGTGGAATAGGGAAATCACTCCATTAGAAGTCTATGGATCGGAGTTGAAAAAGCAAGCGGTCAACATCGTACTAAAGTCAGGGGCGACAGAGACGCTATTCTCTGCAATGAGCGGTGGTCGAATTGCAGGCATATCTCTTAACATGGACGGCGGCCTCGCCAACGCCTATCGAAAAGTAATGCTGACAGCACAATGGGATGACGATAAGATCAATGCCCTTGACCTTCCGTTGCACGACTTTTTCGGATTTGCGTTTGGCAAACCTTCCATGAAATCCATGCTCCTGGGCTCAGACAACCGTACGATGTACTCGTATCTTCCGATGCCCTTCGATGCGTCGTGCCGACTCATGCTCAGATATGATAAAGGGTCAGCCGAAGACCCCAACGTCATAGTTGTAAGTGGGACGATTTACTACACTGATGTGAAACGTGACAAAGACCGCGAGGGGAAACTTTATGTTCAATCACGCAGGCACTACAACATCCCTTCCGGTGTTCCCCATACCATTGCCGATGTGGTGGGCCAAGGTCACTTTGTTGGTGCGGTTGTCGTGGCACAAGGACTCGAGCCCGGTCACACCATGTTCTGGGAAGGTGACGACGTTGCGATGATCGATAGTGAAATGCGCCTTCATGGAACGGGATCGGAAGACTATTTCAACGGAGGATGGTATGCGGTAATGGATCGATGGAACCAGGGTCTGAGTCTGCCTATCCATGGATCTTTGGATTACGATCTCGCTACTTCACGAACCGGAGGATATCGTTTTTATCTTACTGATAAACTGAATTTTGAGAAGTCGTTCCGACTTACAATAGAACATCAACCGGAGGCCGAACGAAATGTGCAAACGGATTATACTTCGCTCGGTATCTTTTATGCTGAAAGACCCCAATTTGAGAACACACCGATACGCATTTCACAAAAGGTAGCCGACATCCGTACACGCGATATTCTTACACCGCAAGCGATGGTGTTAAACTTGTACTGGTTGGCAACTGCTGCTTTTGATGATCCTGCGATGGTGTTTTCGATGCCAACGTCCGACTCATGGACGGCCAAAATCGACTTCGACGCCGTGCCCATGGCACAGGTGTTCCTTAACAATCTCGACAAGGGCAAGTACAAGCTTTACGTCGAGTATGGATATGCCGGATCACTGGGAGACTTCAGCATTTGGCAGGGTACTCGAAGGATTTCAGACTGGATATCACCCACAAAATCGGGAGATGAACGAAAGCTCGCATTTGCCGGCGAAGTTGTGATAAACGATCAAGTCAAAACCATCACGCTGAGAAAAAGGGTCGGAGAAAACGCCGTGGTTCGCATTTACAGTTTTCAGTTCGAAAGGGCAGCTCCTTGAGTTCTATAGACGCATTTCTCCGAAACTATATCGATCGTGGGCACGCACCTTCCGTGCAGTACGCTTTTTTTGATGATTCAAACGTACATCATCAGTTTCGATACGGATATTGCAACGTGGGGCGAGAACTCGCTATAGGGGCAGATGCATCATACCACATTTTCTCCATCACAAAGACGGTAACGGCATTGGCCGTATTGCAACTGGTGGAGCAAGGACGACTAAAGGTGAATGACGCTGTATCAGATTACTTGAATGACTTCCCCTATCCCTCGGCCATTACTGTTGATCAACTTTTAAGTCACACGTCAGGAATACCCAACCCGATTCCGCTAAGATGGACTCATCTTGTGGAGGAACATGCCACGTTTGATGCGGATCACTTCTTTGACAGCATATTCGCAGCAAACCCAAAGCTGGCATTTAATCCGGGCACTCGCTTTAAATACAGCAATCTCGGATATGTGTTCCTGGGGCGACTCATAGAACGTGTCTCGGGTGTTCCGTTTGAATCCTACATTCGAGACAACATCCTCGCTCGAGCTGGCATTGACGCCTCGGACCTGGGCTTTGAATTAGACCCGTCAACGGTCGCTGTGGGATATCACAAACGATGGACCATCTCAAATGCGCTGCTGGGTCTTCTGATGGACAAGCGCAAATTCATGGGACCACCTGAAGACGGCTGGCGGCCCTTCCGAAATTTCTACATTAACGGCGTTGCCTATGGAGGACTGTTCGGCACTATGCGTGGATTGATTGCTTATGCGCAAGGTCTTCTGAAAACTGACTCTCGCTGGCTGAATGATTCGTACAAAAAAGAATTGTTCACGGAACGCCAGGCTGGTGGTAAGCTGACGGGGATGTCATATTCCTGGTTTACTGATACCCTTGGCAGTAACAGGTATTTCGCGCATGCCGGAGGTGGTGGGGGTTTCTATGTAGAAGTGCGATTGTATCCGGAGAGACGTCTGGGCAGCGTCATCATGTTCAATCGTTCCGGAATGCGTGATGAACGCTTTCTGGATCGCGTGGATCGATTTCTTCTTTGACAACCAATAAAAAAGGCAGAAAGATCTGGCCGCGGGGCCAAATCCTCTGCCTATTAGAATAGAAACATCAGGACGCGACGCTTTTTGCGGCATCTCTTGATGCTATCGCTAAGTCTCGTGAATTCATGGCTGTCGATCGACGCATGACGTGCAGAGACATAATACTGAATAGCCTTCTTGATGTTACCGCGGAGCTCGTATGCTTGTCCAATGTACTCCATGAACGCAACCTTGTTCGCGCCCGCCTTGACTAATCCTTGTTCGAGGTAGCCAAGCGCTTCAACATAAACCCCACGAGACAGATACATCCATCCCAGGTGCAGATAAGGCGCCGCGTAGGTCGGGTCGAACTTCATTGCTGTTTTGAAGTGCATTTCTGCCTTCGCAGCTTCATCGGTGTAGTACAGGTATACCCAACCGATAACATTGTGAAGCTTTGCGTAACCCGGCTCTTCATACAGGAGATCATTCAGGATGGCAAGCGCTTCATCGATGCGATCTTCATATACAAGGCTTTCGGCCTTCTTCATGTAGTTGTCGATCCATTCAAGTACCATTTTTGTAGATGTTAAGGTTCATGCTCAAGGTTCAGATTCACACCTTGAACCTGAACCTTGACTAATCTTCCGGCGGCGTTGCGTCACCGCACATACGTACTATCCTGGGTGTAAATACACCCAATGTTTCCACCAGGTCATCCTGGTAGCGCATTACGTCGCGAATATCCTTGTACACCATCGGCGCTTCGTCGAGGCCACCACCAATCAGCTCCACGCCATGCTTTTCAAGTTCCTGCTTCAGCATCTTATCGCTGATTGAGGATTTCGCCGCTGTCCGCGACATCACTCGGCCCGCGCCGTGAGCTGCCGACGCAAGGGATGCAGGATTGCCTTTACCACGCACAATGAATCCAGGCGCTGTCATAGAGCCGGGTATGACGCCGAGGACATCCCTTCCTGCTGGTGTCGCACCTTTGCGATGGACAATCACTTCCCTGCCGTCGTGCAGCTTCTCCTTCCAGGCGAAGTTGTGATGGTTCTCCACCATGAACAGTGGCTGTTCGCCAAGGCTCCTTGCCATCCGTTCGTGAATCTGGTGATGGTTCGCAGACGCATAGTCTCCCGCGAGGTTCATCGCAATCCAGTATTCCTGTCCGGCCTCCGTGCTGAGGTCAAGCCAGGCCAGATTCTGTGCTTCCGCAGGAAGCAAGCATTTCTCCCTTGCCACACGCGTGTAGTAGCGCGCGATCTCAGCACCCAATCCTCTTGAACCCGAATGCGACAACAGCGCGAGGTAATTACCTGGAGGAAGACTCCAGATATTCCCTTCAGCGAGTTGAAGCGTTCCGAACTCCACGAAGTGATTGCCGCTACCCGACGTACCTATCTGCGACGCAGCCTTGTCCTTGAGTTCGCGTAGAACAGTGATCTCGTTGAATTCCGGACGATCAAGTACTTCGTGCTCCATGGGTCGTTTGAACGTTTGGCGACCAAACCGCGTGTTGTCCAGCAGCATCTTCTTCAGTGCGCTGCGGTTCTCATCCAGATAGTCTTCGCCCATCGGATATGCGGTAAGACACATTCGGCAACCAATGTCAACCCCAACACCATACGGTATCACGGCATTATCCGTGGCCAGTACTCCACCAATAGGCAATCCATAACCAGGATGCGCGTCAGGCATAAGAGCACCCGATACAGTCACGGGCAACTTCATCGCAACTTCCATTTGTCCAAGTGCACCTTCGTCAATTTGTGCAGCGCCATAGATCGGGAAGTCGACTTTACCCGGCGTCAGATCATATGCATTGCCCTTCGGGTAACCCATCTTCACCAGGTCCTTCCCGCTGATCATTTTTCTTTTCATGACTACTACTGATATTATATCTCCACCCTTCGATCATTCACCCAATCTCAAATCCCAAATCGCTCGCTAATCGCAAATCAAATCCCTCCGACACGCAAACCCGTACACGCACACCTTTCCCTCTCGTCTATCCGACGATTTTTTTTATTCCAGTACCATCCGGTGGAAACAAAAAAACCCGGACGACCCGGGTTTTCAGTGTGAAGTTAGAATTGCATCAACTGAAAAACCGGGACCTGTGCTGGCTTGTACGATCCAGCGCGAAATCATGGTTATATGTCCCTTTGAGAATCATGATGCAAAGATAAAACAGACGCGAACTCTTTTCAAAGAGATAACGTGGCAAAAAGTTCTATGGAATGTCGATAGCAATTCCAATGGATGCGTTTTCTCCCGGACTTCCCACCCAATGATTATAGCGAGCAGCGACCTCTGTGAATCGTTTGAAGTCTTCAGGTGTTGGCGGCGACTGCTCACGTCCCGGTTCTATGGGCCGTCCTGCTTCCAGGAAGAATGATCCCAGTCGCGGAGTGGTAACGATCACCCCGACATTTGGTTCTTTTGCATCATTCTTCCATGCATGCTTCATACCAGCGGGTACATGAACAAAGTCGCCCTTCTCCAGTGTTGACCAGCCCGCATCCTCACGCCAAACTTTGACCTTACCGGAAATAATGTAAAAGCTTTCATCGTCGGGATGGTGATGAAGAGGTACTGAGAATCCTGCCGGAATCCGTCCTTCCATAATACAATATGGAGCGTTTACTTCAGTCGGCGAAACAAGGAATCCTACACTGGGTCCCAACGCGTCATACACCTTCGCCTGTCCTTTTGAGATAATCCTGGATTTTTCCATTTCCTGTCGTTTTTCAAATCCCGTAGTTCGATACAACGTCGGAAGACTGCTATCATTACCCATATATTACTGAGTTTTTGACCCGAATCTTGGTCCCCGTGGTGTTTTTGCGACACTTTCAATCGATTGTGTTGTCGGGCCGAATTGCTATCTTGGCCGTCTAAACTCCACTAACCCATGAGAAAAACGTTGTTCTTCATCTGTTTTAGCCTGCCGGTATTCGGCTTTTGCCAGGGCCAGTTTCAGCAAGAATCTGCTGGTGCCGTCAATTTTGCTTTAGGTCGTACAATTCAGCTACTGGATGCGATTCCGGACGACAAGTTGGACTGGAAGCCTGCCGATGGCGTGCGCTCGTTTAGGGAAGTTTTTGCTCACCTCGCTCAGTCGAACTACTTCTTTGGATCCCGATTGGGTGTAGCCATGCCGTCAGGCGTCGACGTCGTGAATCTTCCCGCAACGCTGAACACGAAGGATCAGCTGAAGAGCGCTCTTAACGATTCTTTCAAGTACCTAACTGACGCTGTTCGGAACACCAAGGACGACACTTTGCCCAATAAGGTGGAGTTTCCCTTTCCTGGTGAATACACAACTATGAGTGCCATCATCATCGCTCTGACACACATGCGGGAGCACATGGGCCAATTGATCGCCTACTCGCGCGTCAATGGGATTACGCCACCCTGGAGCGAATAGAGGATTTTCCCCAACACTCAACTACCTAAACCATCCAAAGCCATGAAGCTGATGCTGTTTGCCGGTGCGCTTCTGCTGATTTCTGGTACTGTCTATGGTCAGCTGAAAGTAAACGATACGCTGGTAATCGCC
This sequence comes from Cyclobacteriaceae bacterium, assembly GCA_036563875.1. Taxonomy (GTDB): domain Bacteria; phylum Bacteroidota; class Bacteroidia; order Cytophagales; family Cyclobacteriaceae; genus ZC4RG29. Next base: position 80,633 of record DATCLO010000051.1, on the reverse strand, counting down.
CCACCAGTAGTGATGACAGTGGACAGCAATCCTGAGTTTCCGGGTGGCGAGGAAAAGTTACTGGAGTTCATGAACGAAAAGCTTCGCTATCCAAAAGCTGCGATGAAGAAGGGTATTGAGGGTACCGTGTATGTCAGCTTTGTCGTAGAAAGCGACGGATCCATACTCAAGGAAAACATTGAGATAGAAGAGAGCGTACATCCGCTTCTGGATGCGGAAGTAATCCGGTTTGTTAAGGAAATGCCCAATTGGACGCCTGCGAAAATCAATGGACGGGCTGTGCGCTGCAGAACCTCGCTTCCCGTAATGTTTACAATGTCAGAGTAGGCATGATGCCGTCGTGGCGCATCAACGGTGGGATTTCAGGATTTCACGGAGCGCCACCGCATTGTTGTGTTTTGAATCGCGCGCGCCATATAGCAGCACTATCTCCCCGTGTTGACGCTCCAGTTGTCTGATCTGTTTTAGTACCTCGGCGCTTGCCGACAACTCCTCGGCATAGCGCTTCCGGAATTCATCCCATTTGGCCGGATCGTGGTCAAACCACTTACGCAGCTCATGGCTCGGTGCGATATCTTTTAACCACAGGTCTACGCCGAGGTCTTCTTTCCTCAGTCCCCGGGGCCAAAGTCTGTCCACCAGGATGGCAAACCTTCCCTTAGCCGGCTTGTAGTTGTATGCCCGCGCGACAGATATCATGGTTCTGGTTAGTTATTGGAACAACGTCGTGAAGTAACACAAAGTTTGCCCATGTCCGACGACAAAAGTCATTTGCCCCCGATGCAATGCGCATTGGCATTACGGTTCATTAGCGTTACCTTAGCCGGCGCTCTAACCCAATTTCTGTAAACTATGCGAGCACTGGCGGTAATGTGTCTTATGATGCTGGCTTTTTCTATGGCGGTTGGCCAGACAGGGGAAGAATACTGGCTCCTTGTCGGAACCTATTCCAATGCGGACAACTCCAATGGCCTTCAGGTGTACCGGTTCAATACTAGCACGGGCGATGCCCGATTCGAATCAAAATCCACGGATGTCACCAACCCATCCTATCTGGCGGTGGGTAAGGACGGCACCAGGGTTTTCGCCGTGAGCGAAATGGGCCAGGGAAAGGGGACAGTCAATTCCTTTTCATTTAATCCTTCCAACGGTGCGTTATCCTGGATTGGATCCGTGACTTCAGCGGGTGATCATCCCTGCTACGTTTCAGTAAGCAATGATCAAAAGGTAGTATTCGCTGGCAACTACTCGTCGGGGACGCTATCCGCAGTTCGGGTCAGCCCTGATGGAACCCTGGATCCGAAAGTACAGACAATAAAACATGAAGGAAGCAGCGTGAACACCTCACGCCAGGACAAACCGCACGTGCACGCCGTCGTGCTTTCTCCCGATGGGAAATACCTGATGGTGCCGGATTTGGGAACCGATAAGATTCACATCTACGCAATAAAAACCGCGTCCGACAATCCACTGGAGCCTGTCGGCGCTGCACCGGTGACGCCGGGAGGTGGACCAAGACACCTGACGTTTCACCCAAATGGAAAATACGCATACCTGATTCGCGAGCTTGACGCTGCCGTCACGGTCTTTGACTATAAAGACGGAAAGCTCAAAGAAAAGCAATCGATAACCCTGCTTGACGCTGGGTTCCAGGGGAGCGTGGGCGCAGCAGATATTCACGTTTCTCCGGACGGAAAGTTCTTGTATGGTTCGAACAGGGGAGAGGCGAATGAGATAACGATCTACTCCATTGGTAAGGACGGAAAGCTGACGTATGTGGGAAGACAGTCCACGCTCGGAAGAACGCCGCGAAACTTTGCTATTGACCCGACAGGCAACTTCCTGCTGGCTGCCAACCAGGATACAAACGACATTGTGATTTTCAAACGTGACCAAAAGACGGGGTTGTTGCAGGATACAGGAAAAAGAATACAGTTGGACAAGCCGGTGTGTCTGAAGTTCGTTAGAATCAATACTGGGGGTTGATCGGAAGAAGAGGCGCGATGGAACGATGTCATTCTGAGCGTGAAAGGCGTGAAATCGATCTTGAAAACGGTGAAGCTATTCGGCCTGGCATGTGCTGTCTTTCTTGTCACTGCGGAGTTCGGCTTGCAACAAGTTTCCGCGCAGGAACGAACTACCGTTTCGCGGTGGTCGCACCCTGAGCTCGATCGGATCAACAATCTGGTTTCCACCAGGAACTACCGCGAAGCAATCGACAGATCGCTGTCGGCTGCCACGCGAATGAAAGACGAAGGAAATTGGGAAGGCTACATTTCCTTCATGCTGCGCGCCGCCGAGATAGAGACCTTTGAGGTGTGGAAGGCGAAAGGCTCCCCTGAATCAAACATCACGGAGGATTACCACCGACCCTTCCGTTATCTCCGGGACCTCTACAAGACTGCCTCCGAGCGAATTTCGGACTATCCCTACCTGGAAGCCAACGCGTTGTTTACGAGCGCGGTTGTGTACGATTTACTCAGCATGCCCGATACGGCTGAGCAGATGCATCTTCGCGCGCTGCGAATGCGTATCCAGATTTATGGGAATGAATCGCGCGAAGTGGCCGACTCACATCTCTGGCTTGGTGTAGTGTACAACTGGGGCTTGCAACGAAAGGATCTTGCTGAGCAACACTACCTGAAGGCAATGGAATTACAGAAGCGCTACATGCCGGACAGCCGCTATGCCCTGGGTAGTGTTTACTACGGACTCGCTACTATCGCCAGGAAAAACTACCGTTTCGATGAAGTAGAAACAATGGCGAATCTCTACCTGTCGCTTTACGGCGACCTTCCTTACCAGCAGGCAGCTGCCTATCAGGTTGTCGCCAACATGTATTTTGTTCAGGGCGACTTCGGGCGTTCAATGGAGATGCGTCAAAAGGCACTGGAGATTTATGATGCATCCGGATACAGTCAGGATTTGATTGAAGGGTACTTCAACCTGTCAAGCGATTTGCGGGCCATGGGGCGTTACAACGAGTCGCGTAAGGCACTATCAAAAGGTCTCAGGTTGTGGGAGCGTACAGAGCCGCGGAATCCGGCTTATCTCCAACTTTTTTGTGCGCACCTTGGAGAACTCTATGGCCTGATGGGAAACTATGATTCCGCTGCACACTATTTCAAACGGGCAATTGAGAGAGCCGCAAGTGTACACGGAGCCAAGAATGGCGAGTTGTCACAACTATTTGATCTGCGGGGAAAAATGTTCCTTGAAAAGGGCGATTACCGTCAGGCGCTGGCCGACTTCCGGAAGGCCGCTTCATCGATATTGCCGGACAGTGTTTCAGACCGCCCAATTATTCAGGAGGAAAGCCCATACTTTGTGTCCCTTATCTCCGCCTATTTTAATACAGGTGATGCCTATATGAAATGGTATGTAGCGGATCACGATCAGGAACATCTTGACCGAGCCCTTGAGTATTACCGCGCAGCCTACGGCCAGATGATTATCGCCCGCCAGAACATCGGCGATGATCTTTCAAAGCCATTTCTCATGAGTAGTTTTTCTCAAAGTATCGAGCGCAGCATTCAGTGCGCCCGGTTGTTATACGATAAGGTTGGTGAAGCGCGGTACCTTGAAGATGCTCTTCAGTTCATGGAATTGACGAAGTATCTCAACGTATTGGAAGCGTTGGGACGTGCGGAACGAGCCAACAATTCGGGCATACCCAAATCCCTTCTTTTCGAGCTGGAAGAAGTAAGGAATGAGTTGAACCTGCGGCAGCGGGCGCGTTTAACCGCTGCGACACTTCCGCCAGATTCAATACGTCGCATGAACGAGGAAGTTGTAAATCTCATCAATCGCAGGCGTGAACTCATGACGCGAATCAGTGGCTATCCGGGATACACCGTGTCGACCATGGGTGACCTGCTCATTTCACTCGAGCAGATTCAGAAAGAGTTAGACCGCGATGAACAATTGCTGGAGTACTACTGGGGGAACGACAGCATCTATGTCCTTTCCATAGCCACCGACGCGTCTGCCATAATAGCGCTGCCTCGCGAGGAAGCAACCGACACGCTGATAACGACGGTATACACAGCCATCAGCGGTCAGCCCGGGTTCGGCTCGGACGACGCGAACGCGTATGGGGAAGCTGCCGCCCGTGTTTACCAAAAGTTTTTTGCTCCCGCAATAAGGAAGCGTAGAGTCGTTGTCGTTCCTGACGGGCCCCTGAGTATTGTACCGCTTGAAGCACTGGTTACCTCTCATAAACCATCGTCCGAAATTTACTTCAGCGACTTAGACTATGTGCTCTACGATCGCGAGGTCTCGTACGCGTACTCGTCGAGTATTTTCTTTAAGAATAGAACCCGTCGACACGAAAGGATTGAGAGAGTCCTGGCGTTTAGCTATTCCGGAGAATCTGACCCGAGTTACTTCACACGACGAAATCAGGGTGATGAGTTGCCCGGTACTTATGTGGAGTTGGAAACCCTGGGCCGCTTGTACAAGAAAGTGACACGGTTTACAAACAGTGAAGCGTCAAAGCAGAATTTTATCAATAATTCGGCGGGATACGACCTCATTCATCTTGGTATTCATGGGGTCGGTGATGTGGAGGTGGCCGACAACTCCAGGTTGATATTCCGAGGGGATTCCATGTCGGACCGTACCCTATACGCCTACGAGATTTATAATCTTGAACTCAATGCTGGTCTGGTGGTGCTCAGTGCCTGCGAAACAGGCATCGGGCGCAACATGGCTGGTGAGGGAGTGCTTAGCATAGCGCGTGCGTTTACCTATGCGGGTTGCCCTTCTGTTGTGATGAGCCTTTGGGATGTGCCAGATGCTTTTACATCGGACATCATGACGCAGTTCTACGAAAACCTGAATGATGGGCAATCGGTAAGCGCCTCTCTTCGTGAGGCAAAACTAAAGTTCCTTCAGGAATCGGACCCTCTCAGGGCCCATCCAGCCCATTGGGCAGCCTTTGTTATTAATGGTCAGGACCTCGCCTTTCGAAAAGCAGGAGTAAATATCGGCATCTTAGTCATCGCAGCCTTACTTCTGATTGCAGGCGCACTAGTGGCGTATATGCGAAGGACAAAAAAATAATCGGCGACCAGTTGTACCGGTCACCGATTACCGATTACCACGTTTCCAAATAATGTTTCCTGCTTACTTCGTCGCAGCTACCCGATCTTTCAAACTGGGCAGTTTCCTTCCTTCAATTATGGATTTCTGCCCGATTTCTCCCGCGGAGTTAAGCCAGTGATCGTTGTTGAAACAAACTTCTGTAACAAGATTGTGCATGCGGGCGAGCGGTGTGGTTTCGCCGTCATTGATGCCCACAATGTGATGAATTTTTACTTTGGGAGCCTTGAGGTTCGCAAGGTCGTCTTCTATCATTTTAAGAACCGTGCTGGACAACCCGTTTTTTTGAAGGCGCTCCAGGGCCTGAGCTGCGGTGTCGCCCAGTTCCTCGAGTCTGACAGAGGTGCCTTGCGACACATAGTGAGCTTCCCGAAAGGTCTTCAGGAAAACGTGCACCACATCGGAATTACCGTTGCTTGAAGGGGTGGCATCTACAACCGTGCCCCACCAACCATGATGGTTCTGGCGCGGATCAGTGACAATTGGCATGATGGTGTTATTTAAGGGTTGAACATCAGATTACAACAACCGGACTTTCAGGCGGGCGTGGCCGGGGATTGAACGTTCGGGGTGCCAATATAGTGTGTTTGAATTAAGAAATCAGTCCCAGTATTCAGGGATCGCACTTTAGGCTTTGTTGCATAAGTGCGCATGCCCACTTTCGGGGCTAGGGGCCTGAGATGAGACGAAAAGAGGAACTGTGCCAGTATTCAGTCGGCAAAAAAAAAGAGCCCCGACTAAATCGGGGCCCTACACCTGTCAATCTGTTTCTATAATTAATTGGCAACGTCCCACCAGACGCGCGTGTCAAGTTTGTCTGGTCCCATTCGGGCGATTGCTTCGTTGACGTTGACCTCGTTAACCGAGATTTCGGACCTCGGATAGGTCAATCTGCGGATAAAGTCGACTTCTTTGCCGGGGTACGGATTCGGTGCAAGATCGGGGAACCCGCTGCGCCGGTAGTTGGCGAAGGCTTCCGGACCGTTCAGGAACGAGGCGATCCAATACTCGTTGTTGATTTGCTCCAGCGTTCCATCGTACGGATGATTGTCGATATAGTCGTCAATGTCCGCAGGATCGATTGCTGAGGCTGCATCAACAATTCCCAGTTGTTCCATGTGGGCACGAACGCCAGCTTCGTAATAGTCCGCTGCGTCACCTTGCGTGATCCAACCTCTTTCACGAGCCTCAGCCAGCAGCAGGTTCGTTTGAGCAGCGGTCACGAGGAAGTGAGGGGCAGTCTGCTTGGTTACGCGCCGACGATCTGCTTGCGTGAAATCGTAAAAGCTTGCAAGTCCAAGATCTGTAACCACTGCTGCGATCGTAGTGTTGTTATGACCCATGGGCATGCCAATTTGATCGTCGGGATCATGCGATGCCCGGTCTACCGTTTGCTCCGGTCCCGATGTAGCGCCGATATAGCGCACAGCGATCGCTGACAAGCGTGGGTCGTTGTTGTTCTTGAGATGGTTGACGAACGGTTCAGTCAGGTAGAAGTTTGCACCTTCTGTACCGTTCAGCGTAACACCAATCCCGTTTTGATAGTTGGCATCGTGGCGTATGACAGCATTCTGTTCATTCGTGAGGATCAGCTGTGCTAAGTTGACACCCGCTACCGTGCTTTGCGCTGTACCCGGATCAACTTTTGACAGCCGCATTCCCGCGCGCAGAATCAGCGAGTTTGCGAACCTCTTCCAAAGATCTATGTCACCACCGTACAGCACGTCAGCTGTTTCAATGGTTCCGCCTTCGTCCAGTGCAACTCCGGCCGTCTTCAGTTCATTGATGATATCGGCATAGACAGCTTGCTGAGGATCGTATTTAGGGAAGAAGTTTTGTTCAATGTAACCCATTCCGGCTTCCGTGTACGGAATATCTCCGTAGGCGTCCGTGAGTACCATGAACGCATAAGCCTGAAGAATTCTGGCCATGTTGTACAGGTTCGAACGCGCCGGATCATCCTTAACACGGTTGATCACATCCTTGGTGTTCCGAACCACGTTGCGATAGTAACCTTGCCACAGCGTTTGTGTTGCGTCGCGGTTGTCCTGGTTAAAGTTCGCACCTGTCAAGACACCGGAGTTGGGGGAGATAATCTGCTGTACGATCCCGATGTCATATATAAGCGTACTGCCCCCTGCGGCCCCACCACTCGAAGTGCTGAGAATAGCCTGGTTAAGCTGGTAGGCAGGGTTTATTGCGGTCGGTGCGGTTTTATTGCGATTGACTTCGTCAAATCCTGAGTCGCAGCCAGAGGCTACCATCAGACCGACAAGCAACATGATATGATTGCGTATCTTTTTCATGTTCGCTCTGTTAGAGTTTTACATTCAGGTTGAAACCAATGCTGCGGGTCGTAGGAAGGCCCGTTGACTCCATACCCACGAGGTTATCCGATGTGTATCCGAAAGATTCGGGATCGATGTTGTCGACCCATTTCTTCAGCATAAGAACGTTGTTTGCCACGAGGTCGAGGCGTACACGCTTAACCGGGAAGTTCTGAGGGAGGAACTTGGTGAAGTCATAGCCCACCGTGATCTGACGCAGCTTCCAGTAGCCAGCATCGTAAATGACAGGTTCTACGAGACCCTTCGACCGCACGACTTCCCAGAAAGGTTGAACCGGGAAGACTGCCACCGTGTTGATCTCACCTGCTTCATTCACACCCTCTCCAATCACGCCAGTTTCACGTCCTTCGAGAGTCATCTTGTGCAAGCCGTGACGGATCGCGTTGAAGTTTGTACCGGAGAGCATCTTGCCGCCAAGCTTGAAGTCGATCAGGAAAGAGAAGCTTATGCCCTTGTAGTTGAAGGTGTTGGTAAACCCACCGATCCAATCAGGAAGCGCACTGCCAAAGTGAATGGGTGCATCTGTCGCGAGCGCAATACCATTGGAGCCGTAGACAATACGACCCTGGTCGTCTCTCAGGTATCCATACCCGGCGAGCTGGGCCATTTCCTCACCCACAACTTGCCGGAGTTCACCATTGAACAAGTGCGTGCCCACTGTAATACGTTCACCAGGTGTTGTTGTTTGGATCTTCAACACTTTGGTCTTGATGTAGGAACCGTTGGCGGTGAAATTCCACGTGAAGTTCGACGTTTCGACAGGATTGATGCTCACAAGGAATTCAATACCCCGCGCCCTGCTCTCGCCACTGTTGATGAGCGTGTTGACGAATCCTGAGGCATCGGAGATCTGAGCCTGTACGATTTGATCGGTTGTGATCTTTTCATAGGCAGCAACATCAAGCGACAACCTGTTGTCAAACATTCGCAATTCGAGACCGATTTCAGTTTCAGCAACACTCATAGGCCTGAGTTGTCCGTTCGGTACGGCAAGTCCTGAAATACCACCGACAGGTTGCAGCGCACCCGACGGGTTTGCAAACAGGTTGCTGTTCACGGAATAGTACAGCGTGTTCGAGTAAGGCGCTACGTCTGAGTCGCTTCCCACTTCGGCCCAGGCAGCACGCAACTTACCGTATGACAGCCAGGAGGGAAGGTTCTGGAACGATTCGGTAAAGACATAGCCCAACGATACCGACGGATACGGGATGCTTCGGTTTTCAGGCGACAGCGTCGAGAACCAGTCGTTACGCAATGTTCCCGTCAAGTAGAGCATGTCCCTGTAGGAGAACTCTGCTGATCCGTAGAGTGAGTTGATCTCCCATTCTGTCAGACCAAAGATAGGATCCTTCACGCGGCCGTTCTGAACCGTATAGAGACCGCGAACAACGAAGTCGGTAACCTGTACGCTGTTCACGTCAGTGCGGCGGAACATGTGGTTGCCACCGAACGTGAGCGTTGCGCCAAAGTCACCAAACGAACGCGTTGCCGATACGAGGAAGTCGGCGTTGATCTCACGGAAGCGACGGGCCTCTTGCGTGTATTGACCGTTCACGAAGCCAGCAGGCGCCGGTCCGCGGGAAGCCTGACCTGTAGGGAAGTTGTTGTATTCCTGATCGCGCGACCAGTAGTCCTGACCTATACGACCCTGAACGTAGAGCCAGGGCAGCACATCGTACCGCAGGGAGATGTTACCAAATACCCGGTCACGATTGATGTTGTTGAATTGCTCAGCAAGCGTGAAGTACGGGTTGGTACGGTTCATGAAGCGCGAGTAGATGTATTCGTTGCCCTCGTCATTGTACTTCTTCTCATTCAGAAGGTCCAGCGGCATGGAGTTCGCCATGTTGTACAACGCCACCGGAATCGTGTTGTCCTGGTTGCCGACGTTGGGCGCGTTCTTGTTGTACTCGTTCGAGTAGTTGACGTTACCGCGTACCGACACCTTATCAGACAATGAATACTGGAAGCCAAGGTTTACCGTGCGGCGGTAGAAGGAGTTGTTGGGAACAATACCCTTGCTGTTCATGTCAGCAACAGACAAGTTAAATCCACCCTTGTCACCACCAGACGAGATGCTGATGGTGTGAGTCAGGTTCTGACCATGGCGGAAGAATTTGTCAATGATGTTCCGTTGGGGAACGTACGGAACTTCCACGCCGTCGAAAAGAATTTGCGTCATCCCCGGTTGGAACTTTTCACCGAACGACCACTGACCTGAAGTGGGATTCGGCGAGGTTGGACGCACGCCGCTTTCACCCTGACCATACTCGTACTGATAGTCGGTAAAGTCGAGTGGCTGCTCGTTGGTGTAGTTCATGTTGTACGTAATTCCAATTCCGGCGCCTTCGCCTTTCGTTTTCGTAGTGATCATGATCACACCGTCTTTAGCGCGGGAACCGTACAGAGCTGCAGCCGGCGCACCTTTCAGCACCGTCATGCTCTCGATGTCATCAGGATTGATACTGAGTAGACCGTCACCACCGTCGGCTGTGATACCACCGCCCCGGGTTCCGATGGACGTGTCGGATCCCTGGTTGTTGGGGTTCGTACCGAAGTTGGTGTTATCCATGGGAACACCGTTGATAACAATGAGTGGATTGTTCTGACCACTCATGGATGATTGTCCGCGAATGCGAATCTTCGATGTACCACCGGGACCCGTACCCAGGGAAGAGATGTTCACGCCGGCGATCTTGCCTTGCAGTGAATTCATGACGTTTGGTGTACGGTTGATGGACAGGTCTTCAGCATTGACCTTGCTCGTTGCATACCCCAGACCGCGGGTTGTACGTTCAATACCCAGCGCGGTAACGACCACTTCGTCAAGCGAGCGGACGTCGGGCGTCATGGTGACATCAATTACGCTTCTGTTGCTGACGGCAACTTCCTGAGTGGCGTAACCGACAAACGAGAATACAAGCACTGCATCCGGAGTGCCGACATCCAGCGTAAACCGACCGTTGATATCGGTTGATGTACCGGTACTTGTTCCCTTAATGATGACGTTTACACCAGGGAAGGTGTTGTTGTTTTCATCATACACGGTTCCGCTGACCACAAATTCATACTTGCGCGCGTAGGATTTAAATTCAGGCACCGCGATCTCTGGGGTCTGAGTACTTGCCGTGTATAGCGGTGGAAGTGCTCTTGCTTGCGGTTTTTCAACCTTTGGCGCTGGAGTGGCGGAACTGCGCTGGTAGATGACGTAAAAACGGTCACCCGCTTTTTCAAAATACAGCCGTGTGCCGCGGAACAATTCCGACAGCGCATCCTCGACCGTCTTGAAATTTGAAATGTCGCGATGAGCCGTTTGGCCTTCCACCCACTCGTCCTTGTAGGCTATGGACACTCCAAAGGACCGCTCCAATTCCTGCAATCTGTTCTTCAAAAGGTTCTTATTCCCATCCGTATAAGAACCCATGTAGGTACGTGATGCAAAGTAAACATCCGCCTGGGAGCGGGCTGTCAGACTTGCCAACACGAACCATGCGACTAATAGGTAGCTGTATCTCATAAGCTATGGGTTATTGTGGTAAGACTCTGTTTCGTTTTCATAGTTGTTGGGGTTTCAGGGTTATGTGGTTTTCTGGTTTACTCATGTAGGTATACTATGTTGCCATTGCGTTCGGCCTCAAGCTGAAAGGCTTTTGCGATCTGCAGGATCAACTCGTCTTCTCCAGCAGTAGGCATTGATCCCGATACGGTTTGATCAAGCAACTCGGGATTGCTTACTTCGATCTGAAGGCCGTAGTTGTCGTACAGCATCCTCACCATCTCGCGAAGGCTTGTGTGATCAAGTACCAGACGGTTCTCGGTCCACGCGACGTAGTTCTGCGCGTTCACACTTTTCCGCGATACCTGGTTGCTGCGGAATTCCACCAGCTCGCCTGGTTGCATGATGATCTTTTCGTTGTTCGCCGACGGCAAGCTGAGTCGGATCTTTCCTGAATTCAACAATACTTTCGTTTCCTGAGTCCGATGGTAGACGTCGAACGTCGTGCCCAATACTTCCACAGCTACGCCGTCGCCTGTCCTTACCACGAACGGCTGGTCATTTTCCTGGTGCGTAACAGAAAAATAGGCTTCACCGTAAAGGTGTACTTCGCGAGCTGCTGCCTTGTCCCAATTGTCTTTGTAACTGAGCTTTGAGTTGGCGTTGAGGGTAACTGAAGATCCGTCGGGAAGGGTTATCGGACGTGTCTCGCCGAATGCGGTTTCGTACGTTACCAGTGCGGCGGGCGAAGTCAATGCGTAAACTACAACACCCAGGAGAACGACCGCCGCGGCGATGCCCCATCGAAGAAATCTCTGGGTAGCCCCGGTCGAGTGATGTACTGGAGCAGTCCGAATCCTGTTCCAAAGTTCAGCCACCTCATGTTCCGCGAGCTTGTGCTCGGGGAAGGTAAGTTGTTTAAGGATGTACCGCGCCTCTTCGATTTCGGCGACTTTTTGCGGATGTTCTGCCATCCATGCACGCCAGAAGGCATCGGATTCAGGGGTTGGGTTGTTCACCCAATCCTGAAAGTATCCATCCATGACGAAGTCGTTGACGCAATAATGAACGTAGTCCTTCACGGTTTACGGGTTGTACGCTCATAAAGAGAGCTCCGCAAACGATTTCTCATCACTTTTTCCGGAATTCTTGAAAAAAAATCAGGAGAAGAGCAGGGTTAGCAGGAATACGAAGGGAACGGGCATCTTCATTTTCCGGCGCAGGATGTCGATGGCTTTGGAAATGATATTGTATACCGAATCTACCCGTACTTCCATGATCGCCGCTACCTCGTGATAGCTGAGATCGTTGAAGAATCTGAGGAATAGTGCTTCTCGTTGCCGCCGGGTAAGGGCCTTGATGCAGCGCTGCAGGTACTCGGATTGGAGTTTTTTGGACTCATCGTCAATCATCCCGTCCTCAACGGAAGGCATGAAATCGAAAACTGATGCTTGACCCGCCAGCATTGACGCAAAACGCTTCCGCGCAAGAATCTTCGACATTAAGAGCCGTCGGAAAGACTTGAAGAGGTAAAAATTGACAGATCCGACAGCACTGACCGTCTCCCTTCGGTCCCACAACCTGGCAAACAACTCCTGTAGACAATCGCAAACCAATTCTTTGTCGCGGCACGTGTGCATGCCGTAGTTGTAAAGCCGCTGGACATACTTGCGGTACAAAGTGGTAAAGGCGAGATCGTTACCCTTCTTGAAGCTATCCCACAACACAGACTCATCGACAAATCCCGGATTGTCGGGGGCAGGTCCGAAAGGGGACATGGCGGCTCGGTTGCTGGGATCGATCGCAAGCATCAGGTTTAGGGGTTCCCGTAACCGAATATTAAAACTTATTGCCGGACTTCAAACGATTGCGCGAGAAAAATGTAGTCCGTACACGAACGGCCCGGAGATGCAGGGGAAAATCCAGTAAGAAAGTGGAGCGGGAAACGGGTCTCGAACCCGCGACCTGCAGCTTGGGAAGCTGCCGCTCTACCAACTGAGCTACTCCCGCTGATGCCGGAAATTTAGTGCAAATAACGTGAATCCTCAATGGCCAGGGGGTGCCCCAAAACAGTAAAGGGCACCGCAAAAGTGCCCTTCGACTGCTGAAATCAGGTTTTGTTCTATTCGAAGAAGGGTACCCCCTCAGTGGCGTACTTCTTCATACCCTCCTCGTTGATCTCCACGCCAATGCCGGGTTTTTCTGACAAGGGAATAAATCCGTCTTTGATCATTTCACCATCGTAAGTCACGATTTCCTTGAACATCGGATTGTCGTGGAAATAAATCTGCCATTCAAGGATCATGAAGTTCGGAACGGATGCGCAAACGTGACACGATGCCATCGCGCCAAGGAACGAGGCCACCATGTGCGGAGCGAAAGGAACGTAGTAGAGGTTCGCCAGGTTGGCGATCCGTTGGCCTTCGCCGAGTCCACCCGCTTTTTGCAGATCCGGCATAATAATGTCGACCGCACCGATCTCCAACAAGCGGCGGAATCCATAAGCGAGGTAGAGATTTTCACCGGCGCAGATTGGAGTGCTTGTTGAGTCGGCAATGGTCTTGTACGCTTCAGCATTCTCGGCAGGAATCGGCTCTTCCAGCCACATCAGGTTATAAGGCTCTAGCCGCTTGGCCACGATCTGTCCTGTAGGTGCATCATAGCGACCATGCATGTCAGCACAGATATCGATCTTCGGACCAACCGCTTCACGGGCAGCAGCTATCTGATCTACCATGCGCTGGATTTCAGCAGGGCTGGCAGTCCAGTTGTACCGATCGTACTTGTTAGGATCATTGAATTGGTCTAGGTCGAATTTTACCGCAGTAAAGCCCATCTCCTTTGCACGTTTGGCGTTGTCCGCAAAATCCTTGGGAGAGGGGAGACGGGCTTGATAGAGCGCGGTGTCGCAATACACGCGTATCCTGTCGCGGAACTTACCGCCAAGCAATTGATAAACCGGGACGTTCAATGCTTTACCCGCAAGATCCCACAGGGCAGACTCGATCGCTGACAAGACTGCCACGTACATACCAGACTGCGCGCCTTCGAAGAAGCCACTCCGACGAAGGTCTTCAAACAACCTGTGAACGTTGAGCGGGCTGCGTCCCTGGATCCTGCGGCCCAGCATCTTGACAAGGTGATAAGTACCGGGTGTCGCATCAACACCCTCCCCGCAACCCCATATGTCCTGGTTGGTGTAAATCTTTACGAACAAACTATGCCCATTGCGAATGTATCCGCATTTGATGTCTGTAATTTTCAGGTCGCTGGGCGCCGACATCTTCGGGGCGCGATCAATTGCTTCCTCATAGCCCTTTCCCCATGAGGCAAAGGGAGACAATGCGCCAGCGGCCAGGGCGCTTTTCATTAGAAAAGACCGCCGTGATGTTGAGGTGTGTGCTTTTTTCACGATTGGGTTGATTTAAGGAATTGGATTTATGCTATTACCATGTGCGAGTTTTGAGGTACTCCTGAATTTGTTCTTTCGGAACAGGAAGCTTATCGATGTGGTCGTTAAGCCATTGTGAGAAATCCTTCTCAATCTCCGCCGACCAACGCGAATCAATTTGCCCGGGCGTATACTTCTGCTCACGAAGACGCTGATGGCCAAACATGTCGCGCAGCCGTACGATTTCTGAAGTTTTCACGACCTGCTCCACCAGGTGAGGAGGTATGAAAATAACACCGCCATCGCGACCCAGAACGACATCACCAGGCATGACTGTTGCCTTTCCAATGCGAGTAGGGGTGTTGATGCCAATGAGTGTGGTATTCAACCTGCCATCAGGATTGTTCAAGTGGTGCGACGGGTGATAGGACCTGAAGAATGAAGTAAATCCACCGATTTCTTTAAGTCCGTTTATGTCGCGTACCGCGCCATTGTATACAATGCCGTTCCCGGTCTTTGCATAGATGGAGTTCCCGAGATTGTCGCCGATTGTTGGGCCATCTTCGTGCGCACCGAACTGATCGACCACGTAGACGTCGCCTTTAACGAGCATGTCGATAGGCCAGGAATTTTGCGACTTCACCCGACCATCTTTTTCATGTCCTTTCTTGTCGATGACGCGATGTATGTCTGGCCGACCTGGTACGAACGTGGCAGTCACAGCACGTCCCACCAGTACGCTATCAGGGTTGATCATCACCCATCCATCTTCATACTGATAGTTGTAGTTATGACCCCTTAACACGGCCCACGCTTCTTCAAGAGTTACAAGCTTGAGTCGCTTGAGCAAGTCGTCAGGAACCTTCGGGCGACCGTCGGGGAAACGTTCTCCCTTCCACTCGGGCGTAAGGAAAATGAGCTCCTCTCTCGAAATCTGCTGCGCAGATGCAGCAATAGCTGAGAGCAGGATCAATGTGGAAAATATCAGAGTCCTTTTCATACGTAATGGGTTGTGTTTTGAATCAAGTTTGGGATCAATGCCTCGGTTTTAAGTGTTCGCCTCGTTAGACAAAGCATGTGCGCAACGCCCATTCATTCTATCTGCAATCGTTTGAATGGAAAAAAACTTGTATGGACGGATACTTATGGGGTTTTGACGGAGTGGAAGGCAGCCCGATTATGTGTCATTTCATCACATAATCGCCTTAACCCACGCCGTTGCCATCAATTGCGCACCTGCAATGGACGGATGTACTCCATCCGGTGCCCAATAGTCGCCCGAAGCTTTTTCTTTTGCCTTATCGAATACAGATTGAAAAGGAATAAACACGGCACCAAAACGGTCTGCTACTTCGCGCGCCGCTGTTTGGTATTCTTTGAATTCAGGAAACCATGTGTTGTCAACTGCTTTGGTTCCAGGGATAGCAAACGGTTCACAAATAATGAGACTGACATCAGGGAGCGCTTTTTTCGTGCGCTCGATCAGCGCCATGTAGTCGTTCCGATAGATAGCGACCGTACCGTCGTAATTACCATTTCTTTTGTGCCAGTAGTCGTTAACACCAATGAGGATGCTGAGCACATCGGGTTTGATTTTCAGACAATCTTCTTCCCAACGATCGGCAAGTTGAAATACCTTGTTCCCGCTGATGCCGCGATTGTAAATATTCAATTTAAGAGACGCATGCTGGTGCAGTAGTTCAGCTGCGGCCAGAAAGGCGTAGCCCCTTCCGAGAGCGCCGCTGTGATTTGGTTCGCTGGCATCCCGGCTTCTTCCAGCATCTGTGATCGAGTCGCCCTGGAACAGGATAGTTGCACCCTGTTTGAGCCGAACCTTTGAAATGTTATCAGGTATCGCTGCAGCCACAATATCGGGTAGGCTAAGCGCCACTGCACTTCCAACTGCAGCATGTTTGAGGAACTGTCTCCGGGAATTCATTTGGTTTAGCAGAAATTGTGTCCCCGGAAAGTATAAAACTTCAACGTCTGCGGCAAGCCATCCAACGATTACCGATCACCACTGCCTACTGTCCACTGCCCATTGCCCATTGCCCCACTAAATAAGGATCCCGGCACCTCCAGTCCGCCCTCGCTTCCCCGGCCGGCGGACGATACACCTTGTGTGGCAGGTGTTGCAGGTGCTGCGGGATCCTGAAAAATTAAACTACGACATCAAAACGCGCCGGTATTGAGAACCTTGTGTCAGTCTTTAGAAAAACAGGTGAACCGCTGATTAGTGGAGACGAATTGTCATTTAGGAAGGAATAACGTACGACGTACAAGCCCGGGCCTTCGCACATTTTTCAAATCCGGCAATGTAATTGCAACTGCAAAATTTTGAGAACGCACCCGGAAAATTGGCGGAAAAGGGACGAAATTACCCTGGCGCCCCTGCCATCCGGGTGCATTATAAATCGATTAAGAAAGCCTTCCATGCAGGAAAAGCGCAGTACATTCAAGAGAACCATCCTGAAAGTGATTCGGGTCTTCGGATGGGTGTGGCTTGGCCTTATTGCGCTGCTTTTAGTGCTGGCGCTTGTCATTCGGATCCCCGCCGTACAAAACAAGATCGTTCAACGCGTTGTAACATCGCTTAGGGAAACCACGGGCGCCGAAATTTCCCTTGACCGTATCGTCATATCCTTTCCCAAACGCATAGTGCTGGATAATCTGTTGATAGCGAACCCAAAAAAGGATACGCTATTGTATGCGGGACGTATTTCGGTGGATGCTGACTTAATGGGCCTCCTTTCCCACAGAATCCAACTTAACGACGTAGGACTAAGGGATATCAAGGGTCGCGTAACACGTGATTCTCACGGGGATTTCAATTTCCAGTTTATACTGGATTCCCTCGCTGGTGAAGAATCTCCACAAGATGCCCCATCCGAACCATGGGAGTTCACCATTCGCGGCACATCGCTCGACAACATCGACGTACGGTATGAGGATTATTATTCCGGAATTTTCATCGATGTCGTACTCAAGGATTTGCAGGCTCGGGCGCGCGACTTTGACCTGACCGGTGGCCTTATCGACCTCGCCAATGTAGAGATCGATGGCTTGTTGGCAGATCTGTCTATACGTGAGGGGAGCGCACCAGAGACAGACGACAATGGAACCGAAGATGAACCAGAGACACCCCTCAGACTACTTGCTGGCACTATTGAGATTAATGCGAGCGAGGTGCGCTTTCGCGACGATAACTCTGGAAGCGAGATAAATTTTGATCTGGGATCGCTGCGCGTGGAAGACCCGCATGTCGACATCGAAGGTCCAGGAATTGCCGTAGACGCGTTTCATCTCGAACGCAGCTTCATCGCGTACCACCAACTTGCGCCTAAGGATACAGTTGATGCCGTATCTGCTACAAATGATCCACAATCGAAACCCGGAACGTGGTCGTTTGAACTCGCGAGCCTTTCATTGAAAGACAACGCTTTACAGTATCATGATTTTACTGCTGAGCGAACGGAAGGCTTAGACCCCAAACATCTCTGGATTACGCGTCTCGAAGCCGCGATCTCCGACATTGCAGTTTCTCCAGCACGTTACTCAGCAAACATTGAAAGCTTTGCGTTTCATGAGTCGGGCGGCTTTCGTTTGAATAGTCTAACCGCAGAAGTCGTTGCCGATAGCGTGCACGCTATGGTCGACGACCTCGACCTTCAAACGCCGCACAGCCGCCTTCGACTGTCTATGGAAGCGCAGTATCCTTCCTTGTCCCACATCGCCGACCAGTTGGACCGGCTTCAGTTTAATCTCACCGCACCGGAATCCTATGTGGGTATGCGCGACGTCAATCTTCTTGCACCCATGCGCCTTCCCCTCAATTTACCCGATACGGGAGTCGTACGTTTCGAAACTGTAGCCTCAGGCAAGACCAATAACCTGGATCTGGAGCGGTTTTCTGTTTATGCTTTGGGCGATACGCACGTTTTCGCGCGAGGGAGTATTCAAAATATTTCGGACAGGGACGCGCTGAGGTTTGACGTGAAGCTACAGGAGTTCCGAACAACATCGTCTGATATCAAAACATTACTTCCCGACACGCTCTTACCCCAGTCCCTTGTGCTGCCCCAACAGTTGGCGTTGGAAGGAGAATTTTCGGGGACGCTGGCAAATCCTGCGGTTCGTGCGACGCTGGAGTCGAGCTTCGGCTCCATTGCCACCGACGCAGTGCTTCACCTCGACGAGCAGTTTCAACTACGCGCCTATCGTGGAAGACTTGGCATTTCGCAATTTGAATTGGGTCAACTCCTTGCGAGCGATAAACTGGGTATTGTGGATTTGGAAGGTACGGTCGAAGGTGCTGGATTGTCACTCGAAGATATTGACGCATATGCACGGGTGACGGTTAACGAATTTGGTTTTAATGATTACGTTTATCGCGATCTCGTCATCGATGGTTCCGTGCAGAAATCTGTGTTCAATGGTTTGGCGTCGATGGACGATCCGAATCTTTCATTCGAACTCAAAGGCGACCTCGATTACAGCTATGCCGCTGAAGAGAAGGCATATCATTTCGACCTTGACCTGCGTCAAATCGATTTGCAGGCGCTTAACCTGCTCGATCGCCCGTTGAAAGCAGCGTTGAAACTGTCAGTTGATCTCGACAATGCCGATCCGAAGAACCTTAACGGCGACTTCGCCATACATGATGCTGCATTCAATAATGGCGAAAGGATATATCGGGTCGATTCGTTGCTTGTCGCCTCGCTTACTGAGGAGGGTAAGGCCTCGCTTAACATCGATTCGGATTTTCTGCAAGCCAGATTCTCCGGATCATTCGACCTCCTAAGCCTGCCAACTGTGTTGCGGTCACATTTCAGCAACTACTACTCCCTTGAAGAAGATACGTCAGTTACCGGACCGCAGAACTTTGAATTTTCCATTGACCTCCAAAACAGCTATATCCTGACTGAAGTATTGGTTCCTGATCTCGAACGAATTGACATCAAAGAGATCAGGGGTTCGTTCGACAGCGAAGACCACCGGTTGGATCTTGTTGTCAACGTGAATGAGCTTGTTCACAAGTCCTTCGCCGCAAGGAACATGCTGCTTACGGCAAACTCCGGACCGAGACGTCTCGAATACAGGTTTAAAGCAGACGATATTCTCGCAGGAAGCATACGCGTTCCTTCTCTTCTGTTCGACGGCACTGTGGCAGGTGATTCGATTGAAACAGGAATCGCCGTGTATGACTCCACAACGGAAGAGCGATACGTCGTCCGCGGCGTGTTCCGAAGTCTTGAGGACGCCTATGCTTTCAGCCTGGATGACAATCTCGTTCTCAACTATGATGAGTGGTCGGTTCCCAGCGACAATGTGATCCGCATTGGAAAATCGGGTTTTGCCGCGGAGCATCTTGACCTGACGCACGAGCAGGAACGAATCAGCATCAACGCGCCGGTAGGTGAGCAGGAAGCATTGAACATTTCGCTCGCTAATCTGAAAGTCCAAACCCTGGTCAACCTGGCCTTCGCTGACACGCTGATGCGCGGAACGCTGGATGGCGACATTAATATATTGAGCGACACTACGCGGGGCCCGGTACAAGCCGATATAACCCTCACCAATCTTGCCGCAGGAGATGAAGTTCTGGGCGACCTGAAGGTGAAGGTCGATCAACCCGAACCGACTCTTACAGTGCTTGATGTGTCAGGCGACGGGCCGGGCCTGAATATCGATGTTGACGGGAGGATTCAGTCCGGCCCAGATCAACAATTGACACTGGATGCGAACATCAGCGCTTTGTCGCTGGCAGCGCTTCAGCCGTTCCTCACGGAATACGTAACGGGACTCAATGGAACGCTCAAAGCGGATCTTTCCGTAAGCGGTTCTACAACCGAGCCATCCATCATAGGATCGCTTACGCTGCAGAACGCTGAAGCGTTGCCGGCCTATACGAAGATACCGATTCGCCTTAACAACGAGACGGTAAGGTTCAGAGACCGCACCATTACTCTGCAGAATTTTACGATTCGGGATCGACAGAACAACGTGCTGACCTTTAACGGGGGGATGACGGGAGACGCTTCGGGGCAGTATCGACTCAACCTGACGACGGTCGCACGAAACTTTCAGTTGCTCAACACGAAGGAAGGCGATAATGAATTATTCTACGGCAGCGTTTGGCTCAATACCAACGCCAGGGTAGGCGGCTCGCTGGAACGCCCTGAAATAGACATGACCATAAGCCTGGGTGATCAAAGCACGTTCACCTTTGTTGTGCCTCAGAGCGAAGCCGGCGTAATGCAGTCGAAGGGCATTGTCACGTTCGTTGACCGTGACCAACCCGAATACATGGCTAAACTGCAGGAAGGCCTGGACACGCTTGCCAGTCGCGCACCCTTCCAGGGCGTTATCCTCACAGCACGTGTGGAACTGGACGACAAGGAAACCTTCACGATCGTCATGGATCCGGTCACTGGCGATCAGCTGAAAGTCAACGGCAAAGCAACGCTGACGCTTGACATCGATGAAACCGGAAATGTGAACCTTACGGGTCGCTATGAACTAACGAAGGGTTCGTATGAATTTACGTTTTATAAACTTGTAAAACGAGAATTTGAAATAGAGTCGGGGAGCTATATCGTGTGGAATGGTGAGCCCATGAATGCTGAACTCAACATTACAGCATTGAACCGGATCGATGCGTCTCCAATCGACTTGTTTGCCTCGCAAGCAACCGATGGAAGCAATATGGAGGCGTATCGTGCGCGACTGCCGTTCCAGGTGTACCTAATAATTCGTGGTGAATTGCTCAGACCGGAAATTTCTTTTCGACTTGACATGCCAGAGCAACAACGCGGTGCAGTGGGAGGGAGTGTCTACGCGCGGATACAGGATATCAACACCCGTGAGCAGGATCTCAACAAGCAAGTCTTTGCGCTGCTTATCCTGCAGCGCTTTGTTTCCGACAACCCCTTCGAAACCCAGAGTGGAGGCACGCTTAGTGCTGCGGCGCGAACGAGCGTCAACAGAATGTTGTCAGACCAACTCAATCGCATGGCCCAGCAGATCAAGGGCGTGGAACTTACATTCGACCTTCAGTCAGGCTCGGACTACGCGAACGGAAGAACTTCGGAATATACGCAACTTCAATTAGGGGTGTCGAAAAGTCTTTTAGACGACCGGCTTGTCGTCAAGCTTGCTGGTAATGTCGACATCGAAGGCGGGACCCAACAGGGCAATGCCTCCGATTACATCGGTGACCTGGCGCTGGAGTACAAGCTTACCGAAGATGGACGATTCAGGATTAACGGGTTCTACGCCAGCGACTACGACATGATCGATGGGGAATTGAAGGAGACGGGTGTCGGACTCATATATATAAAAGACTACAACTCCCTGCGTGAGTTGTTCAAGGCAAATGATACGGGAAAAAAATAGGGGAACGGGCGGACAGCATTTGATTGCGATTGTACTCCTGATTCTGGCAGGAGCAATGCTGTCGTCATGCACGGCCAACAAGTTCCTTGCCGAGGGAGAGAGCTTTTATGCAGGTGGCGAGATTGTGTTTCACCGGCATGGCAACGTCGGACAGCGAAAGGTGTTGAAGTCTCAACTGGAGGAAATGATAACGCCAAAGCCGAATGGAACGCTACTGGGTTCCAGACCGGGGGTTTGGATCTACTATGTCACGGGAAAGAAAACGAAAGGGTTGGGTGCCTGGATACGAAAAAAATTCGGGACTGAACCCGTGTTGCTTTCGGATGCAAAGCCTGAACTAACGGCCGACATCTTGCAAGGCAACCTGTTTAACCGTGGATACTTTGAATCATTTGTTCAATCGTCGGTCGAGAGAAAACGAAAGAAGGCCTACGTGGTGTATGACGTGGAACTGTACCCGCCCTTCAGGATTCGCAGTATCGAGATTCCACATGATCGTATTTTCCGTGACAGTGCTGAGGTGATGCGGGAAACGTTTCTGAGAGTAGGACAACGTTACGATCTTCAACGGCTATCGGATGAACGTTCTCGTATAGAGATGCGTCTTGAGGACTACGGTTACTATTATTTCGACGACCGCCATCTGCTTTTCGAGGCGGACACGACGGTCGGCGGCCGTAAGGTTGATCTCAAGCTTACTTACGCGCCCGGTGTGCCGTCAAAGGCAAAACGGCCGTATACCTTAAGAAATGTTGACGTCGTCAACGACTTTTCAGTGTGGGAGGCGGGAAGTGATTCGACCACCGTTGCGGGTGATACGGTTAGAGTTGGTGATTATCGGTATATAAGCACTGAAGGCGCTTTCAGACCACGTGTTCTTACGGACGTGATCAACCTCAGACACGGCGAGTTGTACTCGCGTACGATGCACAACTTTACGATCAGTCACCTCATGGGACTCGGTACCTTCAAGTTTGTCAACATCCGGTATCGGGAAGCCGGCGATTCTCTTCTTGACGCAACGATCTACCTTACACCGCTTTTGAAGAAGTCCCTGCGCCTGGAGTTGCAGGGGGTAAGTAAGTCGAACAACTTTGTCGGTCCCGGTTTGAGCGCGACGTTTACGAACAGAAACTTTCTCGGAGGAGCAGAACAATTTCAGTTTAAGGTAAGCGGATCGTATGAGGTTCAGATCAACCGGCAGTCCCCTGATCCCCTTACTGCCTTCGAGCTCTTTGCGGAGACGAGCCTTTCTGTGCCGCGGATGATTTCTCCGATCAGGATCACGCACTATTCAACTAAGTTTATTCCACATACTAACTTCAGATTGGGCACAACGTTCCAGCGACGTATCGGCTATTTTCAGTTGAATTCCTTCAATGCAGGAGCGGGGTACACCTGGCGGGAGACCACGACAAAGAATCACGAGTTGTATCCGGTCGACCTGAACTATGTTCGCGTAAGCCAGAAGTCTGAAGCTTTTAACGATTTACTCGAAGCAAATCCGTATCTCAACAATTCGTTTCAGAACCAGTTCATTCCCGGCATGCGGTATTCCTTTCAGCTTAATACGCAGTTGCAGGATCCGGGTGCGATCAATTATGGATCACAGCTGCAGCGACGGTCGCATTTCTTTTTGCATACTAATTTTAATCTCGCCGGCAATCTTGCCAACTGGATTTCCAGAGGCAGTCGCAATGCCGAGGATACCGTGGGCGTGATTTTCGGACAACCCTTCTCTCAGTTTGTGTTGGGAGATGCCGACTTTAGATATTACCTCCAACTTGATCGCAAGAACCGTCTCGTTTTCCGCATTGCAGCGGGAGCCGGGTATCCCTACGGCAACTCAAGCCAACTGCCATACATCAAACAATTCTCAACCGGAGGCAGCAACAGCATTCGAGCGTTCCCCGCGCGGTCGGTGGGTCCCGGAACCGTTTCGCCTCCTGTAGATCCGGAAAACATTCAGTTCATTGATCAACGAGGTGACATTAAACTGGAAGGTAATATCGAATACAGATTTGACATCGTACGCTTTCTGAAAGGGGCAGTATTCGTGGACGCGGGCAACATCTGGTTGTTGACGGAAGACCCTCAGCGATCCGGTGGACAGTTCACCTGGGATACGTTTCTTCAGGAACTTGCCGTAGGTACAGGTCTTGGCCTCCGTCTGGACTTTCAGTTTTTTATTCTTCGCTTCGACGTGGGAATACCCATCCGAAAACCATGGCTTGAGGAAGGTGGGCGCTGGGTACTTCGGGATGTTCGGCTGTCCGATAGCGACTGGAGGCATGATAATCTGGTCTTTAACATCGCTGTCGGTTATCCATTTTGATATACAGATGCAGTCGCAGACGCAGATGCAGTTTGGCCCCCACTGCCATCGTTGCGCCTTTGCATCTGCACCTGCCTCTGCCTCTACTCAATAACTCCCGAGCCTACCAGCTCATCGCCTTCATACCATGCAACAAACTGTCCCGGCGTCACGCCACGCTGTGGTTGGTCGAAAATCACATACATGCCTTCCGGTTTGCGGAACAGTGTACACCATTCAAGAGGTTGGCGGTAGCGAATGCGTGCCTGGTATCGGGCGCTGTCTCCGATAGCCAGGGTGCGGTCTGGCCTTATCCAGTGTACGTCGCTGTCGCGTACAAACAGTCCCTTACGGAACAAACCGGGATGGTCTTCTCCCATTCCCGCATACACAATGTTCTTATCAGTGTCTGTTCCTATAATAAATAGCGGTTCAGGAAAGCCTCCTATGTTTAATCCGCGACGTTGGCCGATCGTATAGTAATGTGCGCCGTTGTGTTCGCCGACAACTCTTCCAGCCGAAGGAGTTAACTCATAGGCACGTGACAGTGCTTCCGGCGTACCGTCAACGGGGCGCGTGAAGATTTCGCTGTCGGCCGGCACTTCCACGACGTTGCCTTTTTTCGGCTTGAGTCGTTGTTGCAGAAATTCAGGAAGATGTACTTTTCCAACAAAACACAATCCTTGTGAATCCTTCTTGTCAGCCGTGACGAGTCCGAGACGCGCAGCGATCGCGCGCACTTCAGGCTTACTTAATTCTCCAAGAGGAAATAGTGAACGCGAAAGTTGTTCCTGTGTGAGCTGGCAAAGGAAATAACTTTGGTCCTTATTGCCGTCCTTTCCCGCAAGTAACCGGTATACAGTTTTGCCATCAACTATGGTGGATTCCTTTCGGGCATAGTGACCGGTGGCAACAAATTGTGCACCGAGTTTCAACGCGGTGTTGAGGAAGATATCGAACTTGATTTCCCGGTTACACAGAATATCGGGATTGGGTGTACGACCGCTTTGGTATTCACGGAACATGTAGTCGACGATTCGTTCCTTGTAGGGACCGCTGAGGTCGATGGCCTGAAAGGGGATACCCAGGTGTTGCGCCACGATCATCGCATCATTGCTGTCATCGAGCCACGGGCATTCTTTGCTGATGGTGACGGAGTCGTCATGCCAGTTCTTCATGAAAATCCCGACGACGTCATAACCTCGTTCCTTCAGCAGATAGGCTGCGACGCTTGAGTCGACACCTCCTGAGAGGCCGACAACCACGCGCACACCTTTCGCATCCGCCGTTGTGGTACCCGACGCTGTAAGTGTATCCGTATGGTCCGTGTAAAGCTTCATTACCTACGGGAAGCGATGTCCTCGCTTAAAAGTTCATTTACATATTCATCAAATTCCTGCACAAACTCCTCGTAGTAGCGCCCCGTGCCGGGCCCGGTGAAGCCTGTGTGAATCTTTTTTACTAAACCGTCACGACCTATAAATATAGTAGTTGGGAATGCGCCGACAGAGCTGAGCATGGGCAATGTCTTCGACGCGCTCTCCTTATCACGCGTACCTGCAATAACAAGATCATATTTAACGCCCAGTCGTTCTGCCATGCGCGATACGCGATCTCGGGCGTAGTCAAAGTCGGGGCTGGTTTCATATGCAAGTCCGATGATGGCTACGTCGCGGTGTTTGTTCCGCTCATACCAGTCAACAAGGAATTTGGTTTCGTCCATGCAGTTGGGACACCACGTTCCGAACAACTGCAGGATGACCACCTTGTTACGGTACTTTTCATCAGTGGGACTGACCATACGTCCTTCCAGATCGGGGAAGCTGACATCAATTTTGTCGTAACCCTCGCGCATGACTGTCAGCCCGTCGGCATCGGGAAGACTAGCTTCCGGATCAAGGGTGGCTGTCCATGACCTATGCAAGGTCTTGCCTGACCAAAACTCGCCTGTCAGGGTTGAATCGCTCGTCTTGGTGGCCTTGAACAGGTATGCGTGATTGCCGTCGAACGTGCTGAGTGTCATTTCGTTATCCACAACGCTACCCTCGAGAAAGCGATAGTCGCCGGTAGGAAGCAGGAAGGTACCCTCTATAATATTACCTGCTTTGTGTTCAAAAATTCCAACGGCAGGAATGAGCCGCTCTCCATCTTTAAAAGTCACGCGATACTTTCCTCCAAAGTCACTGTGCGGCTCGTCGCTCACCGGCGTAAACCGGTAATCCTGGTTGTATGCAGCCACGAAGGGGATCCGGTAATTTTTCTCGTAGGTCTTGATGTAATATCCCTTGAGGCTGTCGCCCTCCACGGCGGTCTTGAGCTCGGCGTCAAAGATGTGGAGACGCATTACAAGGGAGTCATCCCGGAAATAGACTTCATCGAGGTGGAGATTTTCGCTCCCATTTTTAATAAAGGCGTCGTATGAGCCCGCGGAGTCCTGCCGGATGGCAAAGTTGAATGCCAGTTCCTGGTCCTGGAGCCGAATGACACCCCTCCATACCCCCTGTTTCACTTCCGTTGCGGGGGTTTGGCATCCCCAGAGTAGCAGCGCCAGTCCCGCGGCAATCAATACCCTCATTTCGTCGGTTTTTCAATTTATCGAACACAAAAATGCAACAATTGATTTGGAATTGACCCTTCGGGATACGTGCGCGGCTTGGTGAGACCCCAGTGTTTGGGACAGCGCCGAAGGCTCTCAAACGAGTGAAACACCCCCATTTGGGGCTTTTTTCCGCCTTTTTCCGGCCCTCGAATTTGCCGTTGAGCGGCCATAAAAGGCGTTCCGCGGACTAAAAAGGCCCTGTCGTGCCTTGAAATGCAAAAAAGTGGGGTAAAGTGGTTGAAAGTGGAGCATTTTTGCGTAAGTTTGTTTGGAGAAAGCATGACAACCACTACGTCACATGACCTTTTTCACCTACGAATACGAGGCAAAACTTGACTCGAAAGGCAGGCTGATCCTGCCGGCGAAGATCAAGGCTCAGCTTCCGGAAGGGAGCAATGAGCTGGTGATCAGGCGCGGTTTCGAGCAGTGTTTGATCCTCTATCCGATGGTGGAATTCAAGAGGGTATACTCCAGAATTTCGGGGCTAAGTGAGTTGGATCCGGAGAACCGGAAGCTTCAGCGGAGTTTCTTCGCTGGGGCGGTGCAGGTAGACATGGATGCCAACGGGCGGATTCTCATCGCGAAAAACTTGATCGCGTATGCACGCCTGGAAAAGGACGTTATCCTGGTAGGAACAGGAACGAAGGTGGAAATATGGAATCCGGAGATCTACGAAAAGAACAAGATCACGGATCCGGAAGAGCTTTCCAACCTGGCGGCAAAGCACGCGGGACCTACGGCCTGAGGTGGTAGCGGATGGCGGAACCCAATCCTTACCATAGGCCCGTGATGCTCAAAGAGAGCGTTGACGCCCTGCAGGTGAATCCGGATGGTGTTTATGTCGACGCAACATTTGGCGGGGGCGGTCACAGCATGGCAATCCTCGAACTGTTGAAAGATGGGACGCTCATCGCGTTCGATCAGGACGAGGAAGCCAAAGTGCAGGCGGAGAGGGTAGCAAGTCGTTCTTTCAAATTCTGTCACGCCAACTTCCGGTTCATGAAGCAGTACCTGAAGTTGAACGGCATCACAGCTGTTAACGGCATTCTTGCTGATCTCGGCGTTTCGTCGCACCAGATTGATTCGGCCGAACGCGGATTCTCGACGCGTTTCGACGGACCGCTCGACATGCGAATGAACCGCAGGCAAACGCTGACGGCAGCGCAGATCCTCAACACTTACAGCGTCGAAGATCTGCACCGCATCCTCGGCATGTATGGTGAAATCAGAAATGCCAGAACAGCAGCCGGCGCAATCGCAAGGGCAAGAGCGAAGAAGCCCTTTGTACGGACCAGCGACCTCACATCAGCACTCAGGTCGTTGGCGCCACGCGGAAGGGAAAACAAATATTTCGCCCAGGTGTTTCAAGCACTGCGAATAGAGGTAAATGAAGAAATGAAAGCGCTTGAAGATTTTTTGCACCAATGCGGCGAAGTGATGGTGAGCGGGGGACGACTGGTGGTGATCTCCTACCATTCGCTGGAAGATCGAATGGTAAAGAATTATATGAACACGGGAAAAGCGTTCGGAGCGTTGGAGAAAGACATATACGGCAACCCGCTGCGACCTTTTGTGCCCGTGACGCGCAAGGCGATGACGCCCTCGGCAGAAGAGCTCGCCGAGAACAGCCGGGCGAGAAGCGCTAAGATGCGAGTGGCAGAACGAGTGTAGGTCTTATTTATTCAGTATAGCGTGGAATGAGCGGTAACAGATTCCGTATCGGATTCGGAAAGAAAAAGACCCAGGGCAAGGGACTCTTCTCCCGGATAGAGAAAGTCCTTCGACTCGAAAACTATTTCGAAGAGGGATTTCCCGTCGCACACCTTCCTAAGATCGCCTTCGTCATGGTTCTTGGCATCTTCTACATCAGCAACACGCACTATGCTGAGAAAACGATCCGGCAGATCAACCGCTTGCGGGTGGAGGTAGAGGATTTGCGCGCAGACTACACGACCCGGAAAGCGGACCTCATGCTTGCCGGAAAACAATCCGAAGTCGCCAAAAAAGTAAAACCTCTCGGTCTAAAAGAAAGCCTCGAACCTCCCTTCAAGATCGTAGTAAGAAAAGGTGAATATTAGAACCTCCATACTGCTCCGCGTACGCATCGCCTTCATCCTCGCCGTTCTCTTCTCTCTGGCGGTGATCGGGAAGATCGTGCACATTCAATTCGCGGAAGGTGAGAAGTGGGCAGAACTGGGAGAGCGCATTTCCTTCGACTACAAAGTGGTGAAGGCTACACGCGGAAACATCTATTCCGATAACGGCAGCCTGCTCGCTACTTCCCTGCCTTTTTATCGCGTCGCCTTTGATGCTACCATTCCTTCCGACAAACTCTTTAATAGTGGAGTGGATTCGCTGGCGGGAAAGCTGTCGCGATTCTTTGGCGACAAATCAAAAGAAGAATACAAGCGCATGCTTCGCGATGCGCGTGCAGCAAAGCGGCAATACGTCGTACTGAACAAGAAGCGGATTGATTACCAGGATAAAAAAGCCATGTCCACCTGGCCGATCTTCAGGGAAGGTCGGCTCGGTGGGGGTGTCATCTTTGAAAAAGTCGATGTCCGCTACAATCCCTTCAACAAACTCAGCCGACGCACCATCGGCTTTATCAACGAAAACGACAAAGGGGCTGGTTTGGAATACAGCTTTAACGAAGAACTGTCTGGCCGCGACGGATATGCCTACTATCAGAAAATCTCCGGCGGTGTTTGGAAACCCGTGTTTGACGCGAACAACGTACGGGCGGTAAACGGGCTTGACCTCGTCACCACGCTCGATGTCAACCTTCAGGATGTTGCTGAAACGGCACTGTACAAAGCCATGGAGCGCCACAACGCTGATGATGGTCTCGTGGTAGTAATGGAAGTCAATACCGGTCACATTAAGGCGATATCCAATCTATCCTCAAACGGACGTGGCGGCTTTTATGAAAAGTTCAACTTCGCGGCCGGCGGACTGTTCGAACCGGGATCTACCTTCAAGCTCGTTACCATGATCGCGTTGCTCGAGGATACGAATATCGAGCTAACCGATAGTATCGACACTGGCAACGGCGAAGCCGCATTTTACAATCATCGTGTGAGAGATCACGAGGAAGGCGGTCTGGGAAGAGTCACCATTCAGGGCGCTTTTGAGCACTCATCCAACGTGGCGATGGCCAAGCTCGCCGACAAACATTTTGGATTGCATCCCCAGCGCTTTATTGATCACATCGATCGGCTTCACTTGTCGAAGCCTCTCGGAATTCAAATCGACGGCGAACCGACACCCAAAATCAAACGTCCGGGTCAGAAAGGATGGAGTGGCATAAGCCTTCCGTGGATGGCTTACGGCTACGGACTTGAAATCACGCCGTTGCACACCCTCGCGCTGTACAATGCCGTCGCCAACAACGGCAAGATGATCAAGCCAATTCTCGTAAAGGCAATCCGTCAGGCCGATGACACGAAGAAGGCTTTCGAGACGGAAGTACTGAACGGAAAGATTTGCTCCGACAAGACGCTGGCAAAGCTGAGGCTGATGCTGGAAGGTGTCGTGGAAAATGGAACAGCAAAAAATATTTCTGACTCGCACTACCGCATTGCAGGTAAGACCGGCACGGCGCAGATTCTTGAAAACGGACGTTACACTCGGAAGTACATCACTTCTTTCGTCGGATACTTTCCTGCGCATGACCCGAAGTACAGCGCCATCGTGCTGATCCGGAATCCACGGGGCTGGCAGCAATATGGCAGCAGCGTAGCCGCGCCTGTGTTCAAGGAGATCGCGGACAACATTTACGCACGCGACATTAGCCTGCACCTGCCAATGGATGGTCCGAAGTACACACAGACCGATGTTTTTCCCGTGATCCGTGCGGGCCGTCAGCAGGACCTGGTGATGCTGTGCAACATGCTTGGCGTGTCAAATCACCCCGAAACGGAGAGCGAGTGGGTGAGGACTGTAAGGAATGGCAATTCAGTCGACCTGCGGAAGCAGGATATAAGAAGAGGTATTGTTCCCGACGTGAGCGGGATGACGCTTCGCGATGCTTTGTATGTGCTCGAACAAGTCGGTTTGCAAGTGTCGTTTGAAGGAATCGGACGTGTTGAACGGCAGTCGCTACCGCCCGGAAGGAAAATTCGCAATGGCGACAGGGTCTACCTGAGATTGGGATGATGGAGTTGAAGGACATATTATACCGCGTATCGCTGACATCCACGTCGGGCGACATGAGTGTGCCTGTCGCCGGGGTGTGCTTTGACTCTCGCGCGGTGCAACCCGGCTACCTGTTCGTTGCCGTCAAAGGAACGACCAGTGATGGTCATGCCTTCATCGACAGCGCCGTTGAAAAAGGCGCAGCGGTGATCGTATGCGAGCAACTGCCCAACACACTACACGACCACGTCACGTACGTTACCGTTAAGAATTCAGCCCGCGCACTCGGTTTCATCGCCTCGAATTTTTACGGCAATCCTTCGGAACGCGTAATCCTCACCGGTGTTACCGGAACGAACGGAAAGACCACAACAGCCACGCTGTTATACGAGTTGTTCACACGACTTGGGCATCGATCAGGATTGTTATCCACAGTTGTGAATAAAATTGTGGATAAAGATGTTCCGGCGACTCACACAACGCCCGATCCGGTTCAACTCAATGCCCTGCTTCGCCAAATGGAAGAAGCGGGATGCACCCACGCATTCATGGAAGTGAGTTCCCATGCCATCGAGCAGGAACGTATCGCCGGACTTAAGTTCGCGGGCGCGATATTCACTAACATCACCCACGATCATCTCGACTATCACAAAACATTCGAGAACTACATTCTTGCGAAGAAAAAACTCTTCGACGAATTGCCTTCCGGAAGCTTTGCGCTCGTGAACATCGACGACAAGAGGGGCATGATCATGCTTCAGAACACGAAGGCAGACAAGAACACCTTCGCGTTGAAAAAGCCTGCCGACTTCAAAGCCAAGATCATTACCAATTCCATTGAAGGCCTCGAACTGGAGATCGGTGGCAAGGATGTGTGGTTCAAGCTCATTGGCGACTTCAATGCCTATAATCTGCTCGGCGTTTTCGGTGCTGCCGTGCTGCTTGGAAAGGATCCCGACGAAGTGTTGCAGACGATGTCGTCGCTGGGCGGTGTATCAGGCCGATTTGAAGTCGTGAACCCGGGATCGCGCTTTACCGTGATTGTCGACTATGCTCATACGCCCGACGCGCTGAAGAATGTCCTGGAAACGATCGAACAATTCCGAGGGGATGCAAAGCAGGTAATCACCGTAGTGGGCTGCGGCGGGAATCGCGACAAGGCCAAGCGCCCTGTCATGGCGTCGATTGCCTGCAAATACAGCGATCGCGTTGTGCTCACATCCGACAATCCGCGAGACGAGGATCCGATGGAAATCATACGTGACATGCAGCAAGGCATTACACCGGCTGACGCAAAGAAGGCCGTTGTCCAGCCTGATCGGGAGGAAGCAATCAAGATGGCCTGCATGATGGCGTCCAACAAGGATATCATACTCGTGGCAGGTAAGGGCCACGAGACGTACCAGGAAATAAAAGGTGTGAAGCATCCCTTCGACGACCGCGAGGTAGTTTCGAGGATGCTAAAACTGTTTTCAAACTGAACCGGTGAATGCTGTACTATCTCTTTGATTATCTCGACCGGGAGTATGACCTGATAGGCGCGGGGGTGTTTCAGTACATCTCATTCCGTGCAGGGATGACAGCGTTCGTGTCCTTACTTATTACCATTTTCTTTGGCAAAGACCTTATCCGGTTCCTCCGTCGCAAACAAGTGGGCGAAGAAATCCGCGACCTGGGATTGCAGGGGCAAATGGAAAAGAGAGGAACTCCCACTATGGGAGGCCTGATCATCATCGCAGCCATACTGGTACCTACACTGCTGTTTGCCAAGCTGGAGAACGTGTACGTCATCCTTTTGGTCGTTGCTACGATGTGGCTCGGCCTCATCGGGTTCCTGGACGACTATATCAAGGTGTTCAAGAAGGACAAGAAAGGTCTCGCTGGAAGATTCAAAGTGTTCGGTCAGATTGGTCTCGGTCTCATCGTAGGGCTCACGCTCTATTTTAATGACAACGTCATCATTCGCGAGGTAGATCCCATGGCAACCGAGCTTCACGCCCGCCTGGCCGCCGATGGCGAGGAGCCCGAAGTGCAGTTCCGCGATGTGAAATCCACCAAGACTACCGTCCCGTTCCTGAAGAATAATGAGCTCGATTACGGAAAGATTCCTTTCGTCCCTTCGGACTTTACCTGGATTGTGTACGTCGGCGTAGTAATCCTCGTGATTACCGCAGTCTCTAATGGCGCGAACATCACCGATGGTATTGATGGACTTGCCGCAGGTACTTCCGGCATTATCGGACTGACCCTGGCGATACTGGCTTACCTCTCGGGCCGTATCGACTTCAGCAACTATCTCAACATCATGTACATTCCTAACCTGGGTGAACTGGTAATCTTCTGCTCTGCTTTTGTCGGGGCATGCCTGGGCTTTCTTTGGTACAATGCTTATCCCGCCCAGGTATTCATGGGCGATACCGGCAGCCTCACGCTGGGCGGAATCATTGCTGTGCTTGCGCTGGCCGTTCGAAAGGAACTGCTCATACCGGTGCTTTGCGGAATTTTCCTGATTGAGAATCTTTCTGTGATCATGCAGGTATCATACTTCAAGTATACGAAACGCAAATACGGCGAAGGCCGGCGCATTTTCCTGATGTCGCCGCTGCATCATCACTATCAGAAAAAGAATCTGCACGAATCCAAGATCGTCACACGGTTCTGGATCGTAGGTATACTGCTCGCTATCGTAACCCTGGCAACTCTGAAACTGAGATGAGGCAACGCGTTACCATATTGGGTGCGGGCGAAAGCGGAACAGGAGCCGCCCTTCTGGCGAAAGCGCAGGGGTATGATGTTTTTGTTTCTGATCGCGGCGTCATTGCCGACAAGTATAAAGATGAGTTGACGGCTGCTGGCATAGCATTCGAAGAAGGAACGCATACGCTTGACCGCGTTCTGGATTGCAACCTCATGGTGAAAAGTCCGGGAATACCTCCGACTGCACCGGTGGTTGCTGCGGCGGTGAAAGCGGGAATTGAAATTATTGATGAAATCGAGTTTGCCTTCCGCTATACGCGGAGCAACATTATCGCTATAACGGGCACCAACGGAAAAACCACAACCACGCTGCTCACGTATCACCTGCTTCGTGAAGCAGGATACAACGTAGCGCTTGCCGGCAATGTTGGTATCAGCTTCGCGCGTCAGGTTGCCACCGGGAACTACGATTGGTACGTGCTGGAAGTAAGCAGCTTCCAGCTTGACGGAACAGCGATGTTTAACCCGCTTGTGGGAATACTGCTGAACATCACGCCTGATCATCTTGATCGGTACAAGTCGATGAGCGAGTACACGGATTCGAAATTCCAGCTCATCCGTAACATGGGTTCAGACCGGTATTTCATTTATGTGGCCGACGACCCCATCATCTCGGAAGAAGTTATCAAGCGTGTTATTCGTCCTCAGCAAATCCGCGTTTCGCTCCGCCGCGAAACGGAGTCGTACTACGACGGCAAGGAAATGGTCTTTACGGTAGGTGAGACATTTCGCGTAAAACAATCCGACACAACGCTGGTTGGTCCGCACAATCTCATCAATACGATGGCCGCTGTGTCGGCCGCGCGGCTGGCGGGGGTTGGACCGGATACCATACGAAAGGCGCTGATGACATTCCGGAATGCGCCGCATCGCCTGGAACCTGTGGGAACCATCAACGGTGTAACCTTCATTAACGACTCCAAGGCGACAAACGTCGACTCCGTAGCATATGCCCTAAGCAGTTATCCTGGTCCACTGATCTGGATTGCCGGCGGAATTGACAAGGGTAATGACTACGGCCAGATCATGGATGAGGTTAAGAAGAAGGTGAAGGTCCTGATTTGCCTTGGAAAGGACAATGAGAAACTCAGACGCGCTTTCCGTGATGTCGTGGCGATAATTCGCGAGACGCAAGACGTGCGTGAGTTGGTTCGGATGGCACTAAAAGAAGCAGCGTCGGGTGATGTAGTTCTCCTTTCGCCGGCATGTGCCAGCTTCGACCTGTTTCGAAACTATGAAGATCGCGGCGACCAGTTCAGGGCAGCGGTGAAGGAACTGGCAGAAGAACAACGTGTGAACGCATAACATATAAAGAATTGAAGAAGCGTATCATTCGGAAGCATGTGTACAAACTGGTGAACGCAGTGGGGCGATTCTCCATGTACCACAAGTCTTTTTTGCTGGCTCATCCCGCACATGATTATGCCCTTCAGGTCGCAGATTGCACGGCATCGGCATTTGAGGATGAAACTTCAGATGGCAAGCTTCGCCGGCTGACAACGGCAAAGCGTGCGCTTGCGGAATGCATGTACTGCCTTTGGCTTGCTGACGAAGAAGGGCGCGAGACGCTTAAGATTCGGATCGCAGCAGATTTAGTGCGGATCCATCTGGAATCCTACATCAAAACACTTACACGATAAGAGCGAATGATCAGTAGCATCAAAATATGGGCTGACAACAATCTCAAGGGCGACAGGGTGATATGGGCTGTAGTGTTTGCACTGTCGCTTGTGAGCATTCTCGTCGTATACAGCTCCATTGGGACGCTGGCGTATCGACGTATGGTCAGCCCTGAGCGATTGATCATTACGCATACAATGCACGTCATCATCGGACTCGTCGCGATGTGGCTTGCGCATCGGGTCGACTATCGTTATTACTCTGGACTTTCAAAGATCGGACTGTGGGTCAGCGTGCCGCTGCTCATCTTCACGTTCACGAACGGTGTGACACTGAACGATGCCGCACGGTGGATACAAATTCCTGTTATCAACACCTCGTTCCAGCCTTCGGACTTTGCCGGACTGGCGCTGATTGTCAACCTGGCGAGCATGCTGGCAAAGCGGCAGCAAAACATTGGCGACATCAAAGAGTCGCTCATCCCGATTCTTTTCTGGTGCGGGACAATCTGTGGTCTTATTGCACTCACGAATCTTTCTACAGCAATCCTCCTGCTGTTGACATGCATGCTGATCATGTTTATCGGCAGGGTTCCGGCACGCTATCTCGCGATGCTGATGTTCGTCGGCGTGTTGTTTGGTGCGCTGGGTCTCAAGTATGGTGTTCGGGCTGAGACTGCCATGCACCGCGTCACTGCGTTCATCGAGGGTGATGAACTTCCGTTCCAGGCGCGGCATGCGCGCATTGCAGTTGCTTCCGGTGGCATTACCGGTAAAGGCCCGGGTAACAGCGATCAGCGGAACATTCTTCCGCACCCTTATTCAGATTTCATTTTTGCGATAATAATAGAGGAGTATGGGCTGATTGGTGGTGTGACCATCGTCATGCTCTACCTCATACTGCTTCACCGTGGAATGAAAGCGGCGTACAAGAGTGAAAGGGCGTTTGGTGGGCTGCTTTCGGCAGGCTTGAGTTTCGATCTTGTCTGTCAGGCCCTGGTGAACATGGGTGTGGTTGTTGGGCTCGGACCGATCACAGGCCAGCCCCTGCCGCTTATTTCCATGGGAGGTACATCCATGGTATTCTCCGGGCTTGCATTGGGCATCATCCTGAGTGTGAGCCGCGGTGAGCAGGAAGACTTTGCGACGCAAACGGAGGGTGGTAATAAACGGATCACGACAAACAGGATTGCGAGCAAGGCGGCGTAGCGAAACGATTTGGATAAACAGAAACCATATCGAATGATCGTAAGCGGTGGAGGAACAGGTGGTCACATTTTTCCTGCGTTGGCAATTGC
The DNA here is from genome assembly GCA_036563875.1 of Cyclobacteriaceae bacterium. Taxonomy (GTDB): domain Bacteria; phylum Bacteroidota; class Bacteroidia; order Cytophagales; family Cyclobacteriaceae; genus ZC4RG29. The sequence goes on along the minus strand of DATCLO010000051.1, from coordinate 44,176 downwards.
CAACGAGTTCCGCGAGCGGTATCCGCAGTCGGAAATACTGTTCGTAGGCGCCAAAGGAAGAATGGAGATGACGCGTGTGCCCGAGGCAGGATACAAGATCATTGGTCTGTGGATTAGTGGTCTTCAGCGTCGGCTGACGTTGTCCAACCTGCTGTTCCCTGTGAAGGTGGTGGCAAGTTATTTCAAGGCAAAGTCGATACTAAAATCGTTTCGCCCGGATGTGGTTGTGGGAACAGGTGGATACGCCAGTGGCCCGGTGCTGATGGCAGCAACGCGCCGCGGCATTCCGTCGCTCATTCAGGAGCAGAACTCTTTTGCAGGACTTGCAAACAAACAGGTCGCGGGCAGAGTGAGCAAGGTTTGCGTAGCGTATGAAGGCATGGAGAAATACTTTCCGAGCGAAAAGATTGTCCTGACCGGCAACCCTGTGAGGAAAGATCTCCTTAACATTCAAGGAAAGCGTGCTGAGGGGCTTCGTCATTTTGGATTCGATGAGGACACCAAGACGTTGCTGATCCTCGGTGGAAGTCTCGGCGCACGAACTATAAATGAAAGTGTGCTTGCAGGAATCGAAAAGCTCATTGACGCGCGCGTGCAGGTGATTTGGCAAACGGGTAAGAACTACTACCTGGCGTGCAAGGACAGAGTAAGTGCGTTCAATACGAGCCGGATGCGGATACATGACTTCATCCGAGAAATGGATTTGGCTTACGCTGCTGCGGATGTGGTTGTGTCGCGTTCGGGCGCATTGGCAGTGTCGGAACTGTGCATTGCGCAGAGGCCTTGCATCCTGGTGCCTTCGCCGAATGTCGCGGAAGATCACCAGAGAAAAAATGCAGAAGCACTTACTTCAAAGGGTGCTGCCGTGATGATTCCCGACAACGAAGCTGTCGAAAAGCTCGTGGACGAAGCGCTTAAGTTGATGTTCGACGAACGGCGTGCGCAAGAGTTGAGCCGGAACATTGCAAAACTCGCGCGGCCAAACGCCACGAGCGACATTGTCGATGAAATTGAAAAGCTGTTAAAGGGCCCTGGCCAACAGGCGTAGAAGTGAAACGAATGCGGACTGGTCAATACCATAACGTGTACTTTCTTGGAATAGGCGGCATTGGCATGAGCGCTCTTGCACGCTGGTTTCATCGTGGTGGCGCGCGCGTGTGGGGATACGACCGTACGCGAACAACATTAACCGACCAGTTGAGTGAAGAAGGAATGGAGATCCACTACGAGGACGAAGTCGACCGCATTCCTGCCGAAGTTCGCGATGATAAGAATGGCTCGCTTGTAGTGTTTACGCCGGCATTGCCGAAAGACCATCAGGAGCTCAATTACCTGCGCAACGAAGGCTATAAGGTAATGAAGCGTTCTGAGGTACTGGGACTCATTGCCCGTGAACATCCAACAGTGGCAGTGGCAGGCACGCACGGCAAGACTACGACGTCGTCGCTCATTGCGCACATACTGCGTGTGGCAGGTAAGGACATGGTGGCCTTCCTGGGTGGGGTTACGGCGAATTACGAGTCGAATCTCGTCACGAGTGGCGGACGCTCGGAGAACACAGTGGTTGTGGCGGAAGCGGACGAATTCGATCGTTCATTCCTTCGCCTGTTCCCGCAGATCGCAGTAGTGACGTCCGCGGATCCGGATCACCTTGATATTTATGGTGATCATGATCAGATGGTAAATACATATCGCGAGTTTATCGGTCAGGTGCGTGATGGTGGTCATCTCGTGATTCATGAATCAGTAGCGGACCTCCTCGCCGCAGGGGCGGCACGCATACATACACACACTTATGGTTTAACCCGGGGGCAGTTTTTTGCCGGCAATGTCACCGCAAAGCGCGGATTTTTTGAATTCGAGTTGCATGGTTTTGCTGCAGTAGAAAAAATTGAGCTTGGTGTCCCCGGTTTTCATAACGTCGAAAATGCAATCGCCGCAAGCGTGGCAGCAAGCCTGTGCGGCGTTGAGATAGATCGCATACGCGAAGGATTGAAGTCGTTCAAGGGAGTGAAGCGCAGGTTTGAGTTTATTATTCAGACACCGCGTCTTGTTTTCATTGACGACTATGCGCATCACCCGGCAGAAATAAAGGCGTTTCTCACTTCGGTGAAGTCGATGTATCCTGAGCTGCGCCTGACGGTTGTGTTTCAGCCACACCTCTACACGCGCACCCGGGATTTCGCATCCGGCTTTGCTGAAAGCCTCAGCCTGGCTGATGAACTTATACTTATGGACATCTATCCCGCACGCGAATTGCCAATTCCGGGTGTGGATTCCGATATGATCATGAAGGATGTGACGAGCAAAGTGAAGATCAGGTGCGGCAAGGCAGATCTGCTGGAAGTACTCGAAGGGCGTGACGTTGAGTTGATCGTCACGGTTGGTGCGGGCGACATAGACACGTTTGTTCAACCCATAAAAAAGCTTTTGGAACGGAAGTATGGCCTGGCTTAAGATCAATGTTCGCAGAGAGGCGAAAATTATCGCAGGGCTCTTGTTTGTCGGAGCGCTGATCGCCTTTAGCGAACGCAAGCATCATGTCATCACGGTTCGCGATGTACATATCCGCATGCAGAACATCGGCGACAACCATTTTATGGACGAACGTGATATCATGAAGCTGATGGCAACGGATGTCGAAGCGCTTCGCGGAGCAGATGTGAAGAGCATCGACCTTAATGATATCGAAAAACGGATTCGTCAGGACAGCTATGTGAAAGAGGCCGAGTTGTACAACGACCTGAAGGGCAACCTGGTAGTGAACGTTCGCCTGCGCCGTCCCGTGGCACGGATCGTGAGAAACGACGGACCTGACGGATATATCGCAGAGGATGGAACCATTATGCCTGCGTCCGACAAGTTTACGTCTCGCGCGACCCTGATCAGCGGACCGCGCGCAGCAGCGCTGCTGCAGGCTGATAACATTGCAGAATCAGAGGAAGGACGTGCTCTTCTTGAATTGCTACACTACATCCAGGCCGATGAGTTCTGGAAGGCGCAGATCGCGCAGCTCGACATCGACAACAAAGGCCGTATCAGCATGTACCCGCAGGTTGGTGATGAGCGCATCGAATTTGGAAGGCCTGAAGATTTCGAACGGAAGTTCGCGAAGCTGAACATTTACTATAAAGAAATTTTGCCCAGGACCGGATGGAATAAATACGGCCGCGTGAATCTGGAATACGAAGGACAGATCGTGGCCGAGCGCAATCCGGGATACGAATAATTTTTTATGTAGAACAAAAACACCAAAACAACCACTATAACAATACGCAAACATGGAACAGGAAAAAATTGTAGTCGGCCTCGATATCGGAACTACCAAGATCTGCGCCATCGCGGGCCGAAAGAACGAATTCGGCAAACTTGAGGTGCTCGGAATGGGCAAAGCGGAGTCGGAAGGCGTTGTGAAGGGCATCGTATTCAACATTGATAAGACCGTTTACGCCATCGGCAAGGCCATCAAAGAAGCCGGCGACCAGGCGGGCATTGATATCGGCGTCGTCAACGTCGGTATCGCAGGTCAGCACATCCGCAGCTTCATTCAGCACGGTGTGATTACCTGTTCCTCAAAGGAAGACGAAATCACGGTAGCAGATGTCGAACGGCTGACGCAAGACATGTACCGGATGGTTGTTCCACCGGGAAGTCAGATCATACACGTCATGCCGCAGGACTATATGGTCGACTATGAAGACGGTATAAAGGAGCCTGTTGGTATGTCAGGTGTCCGCCTGGAAGCGGACTTTCACATCATCACTGCTCAGACGAATGCTATCAACAATGTGAACAAGTGCGTTCGTCGCGCCGGCCTGGAAATCGAAGACCTGATCCTCGAACCCTTGGCATCAAGCCTTGCGGCGCTCAGTGATGATGAAAAACAAGCTGGAGTATGTCTCATCGATATTGGCGGTGGAACAACCGACATCGCGATTTTTTACGACAACATCATCCGGCATACCGCTGTGATTCCGTTCGGTGGTAACATCATCACGAATGACATCAAACAAGGTCTGAATGTTCTCCCGCAACAAGCGGAAAAGCTCAAGACAAAATTCGGTCGCGCTATCGCTGAAGAAGCGAGTCCGAATGAGATCGTGTCTATCCCTGGCATCCGGAATCAACGTGCCAAGGAAATCTCAGTCAAGAACCTGTCGAGCATCATTCAGGCGCGCATGGAAGAAATCATTGAGATGGCTCACGCAGAGATCATCAGTTCCGGCTTTGAAAACCGTCTGGCCGGAGGTATTGTGATCACTGGTGGTGGAGCACAGCTGAATAACCTCAAGCAACTCGTGGAATACATGACCGGCATGGATACCCGGGTAGGTTATCCCAATGAGCACTTGGGTAAGAGCAAGATTGAAGAAGTAAAGAGCCCGATGTACTCTACTGCTGTAGGACTCGTGCTCGCTGGTTTCCGTTCACTCGATGAACGTGAAGACAAGTACAAGGATCAACGAGAAGCCGCACGCCCTGCGCGTCCTGCGAAGCGACTGGCAGCATCGCGTAGCTTTTTCAACGACATCCTGACAAAAACGAAGAGCTTGCTGATCGACGACCTTAATGACAAACACGAATACTGATATGCGGTCTGCTTACAGCAGTGAGAATTGAACGAGGAATTTTTTCAAACGACCAACCACTAAAAACGCTTATATGTTAGACACAGGATCCTACAAGTTCGACATCCCCAAAACGCATGGCACGCGCTCCATCATCAAAGTGATCGGCGTGGGCGGCGGGGGAAGCAACGCCGTAAACCACATGTTCAATCAGGGCATCAAGGATGTCGAATTCGTGGTTTGCAATACGGATGCACAGGCTCTTGACTTGAGCCCGGTGCCAAACAAACTTCAGATCGGTGCCAACCTCACTGAAGGTCTTGGTTGTGGCGCAAATCCTGAAATTGGTAAAGCCGCAGCCCTTGAAAGCAAAGATCAAATCCGTGAGTTCCTTCAGGGCACCAAGATGGTGTTCATCACCGCCGGAATGGGTGGTGGAACCGGTACGGGCGCAGCTCCCGTGATCGCCAAGATTGCGAAAGACATGGATATACTCACTGTCGGCATCGTCACGGTGCCGTTCAGCTGGGAAGGCAAGAAGAAGACGCTTCAGGCACAGATCGGTATCGACGAACTGCGTCAAAACTGTGATACTGTCCTGACCATACTCAACGATAAACTCCGCGATATCTACGGCAACCTCCCGATAGGTCAGGCTTTTGCTCAGGCCGATAACGTGCTCACCACCGGGGCCAAGGGGATTGCCGAAATCATTACGCTGGCCGGCTACGTCAACGTCGACTTCCAGGATGTACGTGCCGTCATGCTGAATGCCGGCGCTGCGGTAATGGGCATGTCGGAGACCCGCGGCGAGAACCGGGCACGCCGTGCCGCAGAAGAAGCCTTGGCTTCTCCGCTTCTCGACAACCGCGATATCCACGGCGCAAAGAAAATCCTGTTGTCTATCATCTCAGGAACGGAAGCTGAACTGTCAATGGATGAATTGTCGGAGATTACGGAATACATTCAAGCTGAGGCCGGCGATGAAGCCGAGATGATCTTCGGTCACGGTGTCGATGAGCAGCTCGGTGACCGCATCCGCGTAACTGTCATTGCTACCGGCTTTATTTCGGAAACGATGAAGGGCTACCAGAAGGAAACACGCAAGGTTATCGAACTTGACAGAGGACAAACCTGGCTGTTTGCTCCGGACAACAGCATCAACGAGGGTGAAAAGGAAATAACCGTGCGCACTGAACAACCTGAACCGGTTGTTGCGAAGCCCGTAGCACCGAAGGAGCCCGAAAGGCAAGTAGAACGCGAGATCATGTTCAGCGGTCCTTTTCTTAAAGTAGAAGAAACAGCTAAAAAAGAAGAGGCGCCCGAACACGATGAAGAGAGCCTTCTTGCCGAAGAAGAGCAGGACGAGTTGACGGCTCGTTACGAAGAACAATTACTCGATGAACAACGCATGATGCAATTGAGCAAGACACGAGAACGCCTTGAAGCGGAGGCAAGAGAACGCAAGGAGCAACTCAAGAATGCCCGTCGTCACGAAATGACGAAAGAGGAATTCAATGAGAAATGGTCACTGCCGGCCTACTTGCGTCGTGGTGTGAAGATGCAGAGCGTTCCGCACAGCTCAGAATCGTATATATCCAAGTATAACCTGAACGACGATAACACGATCCTGGGTAACAACAAGTTCCTCCACGATAATGTGGACTGATTTTAAGAAAGGATCCTGATAAAATTGTCGCGTTGACAAGCGACACCTTGTGGACAGGCGGTCCGCAAGCGTTGACGCGGCAAGACATGGCATGTCGCGCGCGACGGGTACATTACCCCATTCGTAGTGGTTGTTGGTGGTACGTATTTTTTGCCGGCGCCGGCATGCCGTTTTAAGAGCAGGTTTGGAGAGACCTGACCACTTTTTCAGCTGGAACCCCGGGCCACCGGGGTTTCTGCTTTATACCGGCTAGAACTGTAAACTGTTTCAAAAAGGCTCATTTGGAGGCCAAAAAAGGCGTTTGCTCGATTGGCCCGTTATTTGTTTTTCATCAAATACCAACAGAAGGAGATGGATTTTTAATCCAATACGGCCATGAAAGCATTTATACCGCTGGCGTTGCTCATCACGATGAGCGCTTGCAACCTGTACGTAGTAGAGCCTCGTTACGACCGTCGTGACAGGATTTTAGGTCATCATTCCGTTGACGAATACAGCGAGACCTATGGCGACTACGCGCACTATGGCATTCACATCTATGCCGGACATGGACCCGATGTTATCTACATCGAGAATCTGTACGGGACGGGGTTCCGGGTTAAAGCATACGTTTCGTACGATCGCGTCACCATTCCGTTCCAGATAGTGTCCGGGTACGAGTTTGAAGGTTCGGGAACGATCCACGGTCGGTCTATGGATCTCCACTACAGTGTGTATGACCTCTACCGGGGTGGACCGGTTGATTTTCTGGATGCTGAAGTCTGGCCGGACTAGTGTACGGATATTATTGCGTAATTTGCCGGTAAACAACAGGCCCGTAAATCACGCACCGTGTCGAAACGATTCCTTCGCATCACGTTTCCGATAATTGTAATTATCGCCATCTATTTCGTCGGGCCGGAACCGGATAAGCCCAAATGGGAAGAAGTTCTTCCTTCGGTACCGGCTGATGCCGATGCTCTTGAGGCATACATTGCTGGAAAGGAGCGCGCGCACAAACTTAAGCCCGACAACCATGCGCGTATCGTGTGGGCTGACAGCACGCGATCACGAACCGAATATGCGGTTGTTTATTTGCATGGCTTTTCAGCCAGCCAAAAGGAAGGTGATCCCGTGCACCGTCGGTTTGCCTCAGAGTTTGGATGTAATCTGTATCTCGCGCGAATGGCGGATCACGGCATCGATACGGTGGACGCTATGATTAACTTTACCACCGATCGCTGGTGGGCAAGCGCACGTGAAGCGCTGGCCATCGGCAAAAACCTCGGCGATAAGGTCATCATCATGAGTACTTCCACCGGGGGTACAATGGCGCTCGCCCTTGCGGCTGCATTTCCCGACGACGTACACGCGCTGATCAACATGTCCCCAAACATTGCCATCAACAATGACGCGGCGTTTTTGCTTAACAACCCCTGGGGGCTGTACATCGCGCGAATGGTTACCGGTGGCAAGTATCGCGAGTGGGATGCACCTGCTGAGCGAAAACAGTATTGGTACAGTCAATATCGCCTCGAGGCGGTCGTCGAACTCCAGGAGATGCTGGAAAGCAAGATGACGAAGGAAACGTTCAGCAAGATCAGGCAGCCTTGCCTGACGCTCTATTATTATAAGAACGAAGAGCAACAGGACCCTGAAGTGAAGGTCAGCGCCATGCTGGATATGATGGCGCAGTTGGGTACGCCTAATGAACAAAAGCGGGCCGTTGCCATACCCGATGCTAATGCGCACGTTCTGGGTTGCTCGCTCGTGTCACAGGACGTAGAGGGAGTTTATGCCGCCATGCAGCAATTTGCGCGTGAGGTGCTGAAGATGTGATCAGAAGGCTACGAACATGGCAGCCTGACGACGCAGCATCTGGTGGTACTTCTCGTTTGTAAGTTTCCCGTTGTCGAAATGATCTTCAATCCGTTCCAGCCTTGGCTTGTACGCCAGTATGTGCATGCCGCAAAAGTTGAAGATATCGGTAAGGTGACTTAGCGCGAGACTGGCGCCATGACCGCTTGATGCCAGGCCGACAAGGGCACCTTTCTTATTGCGGAATGTGTTGGGATATTCCAATCCGTCAATGAAGGTTTTCAGCGCGCCTGGAAAAGAACCATTGTATTCAGGCACAATAAAAACGTACTTGTCCGTATTCAGCATGAGTTCGATATACGGATTGAACGCTTCGTTCTTGCCGTAATTTTCATAGAGTGCAGAAAAGGCAAAGTCGTGCGGAAGTTGATGCAGTGCCATGATGCCTGCCTGTACGCCGTGTTCTGCTAGTATCTCCTGGTAAAGGGACGTGATGTGAAGTGAAATGGCATCCTTGCGGTTGGTGCCGCAGATCAGTGTATAACGTTCCGTCATGAATGCTTACTGAGGTATTCGAGGGCGCGTTGTACATCGTCCGGTGTCTCAATGCACAGGCTCTCTGTATCTGTTTCAGCGACCTTGATCCGATATCCATGCTCCAGCCATCGAAGCTGTTCGAGTGACTCAGCCTTTTCCAGGGTCGACACCGGGAGTTGGGTGATATCTCGCAGGACATCCGTTCGGTATGCATACAAGCCGATGTGCTTGTAGAACACGTGCTTGTCCACCCATTGACCCTTCGGAGTATTGTGAATATGTGGGATAGGGGCCCGGCTAAAATATAATGCCGTACCGGTGCGGTCCAGTACCACCTTGACTTCACCCGGATTGCTTAGTTCTTCTTCGCTCGTCGTGCGCTTGACCAGCGTTGCAATTTCCGTCTTGCCATCGAGTGCACCAGCGAGCGTGTCTATCTGATCCGGCTGGATGAAGGGTTCGTCACCCTGAATGTTCATCACATAGTCGAAAGGTTCATTCAGCAACGTGAATGCCTCGTAGCAGCGATCGGTCCCGCTTGGATGACGGTCGTGCGTCATAACCGCCTGACCGCCAAAAGAGGCTACGTGCGTGTAGATTTCCTGGTTGTCAGTGGCAACAACGACGCGGCTTAGGAGCGTCGAGCGTGTGACCTGACGGTATACCCGTTCGATCATTGACATGCCGCCAATATCCGCGAGTGGCTTTCCCGGAAAACGCGTGCTGGCATAACGGGCAGGAATGATTCCGAGAATACGCGTCATGGTGTATGCCTCCTTACCTGAAGGCTTGTGCCCTCATCGCTGACGACGATAATATCAGCGTCCTTGTCGATGTAGTCGCCACGTGTGTAAGCGTCATAGATGCGATCGTCGATCATCACTTTACCGCTGGGACGAAGTACAGTGTAAGCCTTGCCCACTTTGCCTTTCATAGGTTCATTGATGAAGCTTGCCGTATATCCCTGCGAGCGCTCCTGCGTGTCGGTAAGGGCGACACGTTGGAAGTATCTTGATTTGGTAAGTTTCGATCCTCCAATAAAGAGCAGGGCAATGCCTCCGGCGATGCCTCCCAACGTCGCGGCGGTTGCAAAGACGATGCTCGATGTGGGCACTAAGCCGAAGTCGAACCAGTCATTGTTCAACATGATCAATATCATGGACGACACCATGAGTGTAATGCCGGCAATGCCAGCTATTCCGAAACCCGGGAGGACGAAGATTTCGACTGCCAGCAGCGCAATGCCAACAAACAAGGCGATGATCTCCCAGTTCTCTGCCAAACCGTTCAGGTAGTAAGGCACCAGGTATAATATGAGTGCCAGAAGCGCGGCAAATCCAGGAAAGCCGACGCCTGGTGTCTGCAACTCGAAGTAAATCCCGCCGATAATGATCAGAATAAGGAGTCCGCTAATAAATGGATTCAGGAAGAATGCAATGATTTTTTCGCTCCCACTGAGTTTGAAGCGATAAAGTTCATAGTCTTTCACGGCATTGCGCTCAAGGATTTCTTCAATGGAATTCACTTTGGCTTCGCAATAGCCATATCGGATGGCCTCGCTTGTCGAAAATGTTATGACCTGCCCGGCGGGGGAGATGGTGTCAAGGTCAATTTGTTCATCAACCATAGCTTCTGCAATGCGGGGGTCGCGTCCCCTTTCCTCGGCAGTGGAGCGCATAATCGATCGCATGTACGACTGATACTTGTCGGGTGCTTTTTCGCCTGTCGCTTCAACCACCGTAGCAGCACCTATGGTCGCTCCCGGCGCCATGTAGATACTGTCACAGGCGATGGATATGAGCGCTCCTGCTGATGCGGCGTCGGAATTGATGAACACCCAGATGGGCTTTTCAAAGTCCATGATAGCGTCGACGATTTCCTTGGCATCGGTCAGGACGCCGCCGTAGGTGTCCATTTCAATGATGACGATGTCGGCTTTGGTAGAACTGGCGTGGTCAAGCGCGAGGTCGACATAGCGCTTCATCCGGGGATCAATGGTTTCCTTGATCTCCATCAGCATCACGCGCGTCTTTTGTGCGAAGACGACGGAAGACGACAGCAAGAACAAAAACAGCAGTGTAAGGCGCATACGTTGCTTGGAAGCCATTTATCGACTTGTAATTTGCAAAAAAATAACGATACCCGTTGAAAGAAACCCTTGCCCTCCGGTTTTCAGTTCATTTCAGGGGAACCCTCTGGAATACGGTGGCCTTAGCTGCCCAAAACCTGCTGTTTCTGGAGTTGAGGGATGAGTTGAAAAGACGCGTTACATTCTCCGCTTTGCGCTATGATCAGGGTGTGTTCACCTGGCAGGAACGGGAGATCGCCGAGAAATGGTGGATCGGACTGCTAGCCGCCTCTGGCAATACCTTGCTGCTCCAGCGCTTCAATCCGGAAACCCCTGAGTCCAGAGGGTTGGTTGCAGTGAATGCTGCTACAGGCGATACACTGTGGATGCGTGATGAATTTGTGGTCGATACTGTCGGCAATGGATGGGTGTTGGGTTATTCCGGAAGTGGGAGAGAACGACTTACACTCGACCTGGAGTCTGGCCGCGACGTCGACAAAAAAACTGATACAGAATACACTGAAGACAAAATTTCGGTACCGATCCGACCGTTTAGATATGAGGCAGGAACGCCGTATTACAATACCGTGCAGAAATTTCTTACAACCCGGTTCGACCATTCGCCGGAAGGCAGTGTCGAGTATCTGGAATTCGAAGGAAAGGTTGTAATTTCGTACCACATTCGAATGCCCGACGGGCTGGCGAACCATCTGTTGGTCCTCCGGGAGTCAGGAGCGGTAATGCTTCACATCCGGATTGCCGAAAAGTTGAAGGGACTCGGTACCGATACATTTTTTGTTCTTGCCGGTTGCCTGTTTTTTGTACGGAATGGAGACGAGTTTTTAAGCTATCAATTATCATGATCCACGCGCTGATCATTGCAGGATTTTCTGTTTTCGGTTTTAACCCTACAGATTCTTTGGGTACGGAGACGGTCGAAGGGAAGGTATACGTACTTCATCGCGTTGAGGAAAAGGAAACGCTGTACGGCATTTCACGCCGCTATGGTGCCAGTATCGAAAGCATTCTTGAGGTTAACCCCTCTGCTGACGCTGGTCTGGAGATCGGTCAGATATTGAAGGTGCCTTATACAGGTCAGCGTTCCCGCACGTACACACGTCAGACGGGCCCCGGTGGAATTCACAAGGTAGCAGAAAAGGAGACGCTGTTTTCCATTTCGCGACTGTACGGAGTTACAATTGACGAGATCAAACGTTGGAATAAGCTTACGTCTTCTGATCTTGCCGTGGGACAGGAGTTGATCATTCGTCAGGTTGATACTGCAGCGCCGTCTACCGATCCGCCAACGACTCAACCCCGCATGCAGAAAGGTGTTCACGAAGTAAAGACCGGCGAGTCGATGTATGGCATTTCACGGCAGTACGGCGTAAGCATTGATGATCTGAAGCGTTGGAATAATCTCGAAGGAAATGACTTGAAGGTCGGACAACTGTTATTCGTTGCGCCGCCTGCAAAGGGGGAGACGGCTGTCACCACGGAGGTAAAGTCGGAATCTGCACCAACACTTTCTGTGACGAAACCAGATGAGAAGGGACCCATCGATTCACAGGTAACATCAACAGTTACTACTACGACTGTCCCCGCCGTTCAGACAGTAACGGTTCCATCCGGTCCTTCGGCTGATGCAGTTGTGCAATCCGGCCTTGCTGAACTCATTGAAGGAACAGAAGGCAACCGAAAATATCTCGCTTTGCATCGCACGGCTCCTGTCGGCACCATACTCAAGGTGCGAAACGAAATGAACAACCGAGAAGTGTTCGTCCGTGTGATCGGTAAACTCCCTGACACGGCACTCACCAACAACCTCATCATTAAGATTTCACGATCGGCCTACGATCGGCTTGGAGCGATTGATCCGAGGTTTAGGGTGGAGGTTACTTATTATAAAGGTAATCAGTAATTGTGTTGATGTGTTGATGTGTTAATGTGTTGATGTTTCTAACTCGCCACTAGAGTGCCAAGAAAATTAATGTTTGCGTCGGCTCAGGAAAAGCGCGGATCATCTTTCTGCCGCCGGAATCTCCGGAAGCCAGACAACATCAACACATTAACAAATCAACACGCTCCACCATTGACGTTTTCACTGGCACATCTTCGGACGCTCCGCCCTTCTGCCACCGCGTTACCATAAAGAAGAGCACGATAAGAAACAGAATGATGACCAGATAGATCACTACCCGGAAGATGCGCCGAAGTTTTTGCTCGCGTTCATGTGCGGCCATCACCCACCCGTAGTTCCGATGTTGTGCGATACGACCGGAACTCATCCTGTGCCTCCTCAACCGGATCTCATTTTTTCCCATCGTACTTTATACTGAGATTGAATTTTTTTCTTAGCCTATCAAGTGCGCGGTACGTCCTCATTTTGGCTCCGCTTTCTGTAATGTCCAGGATATACGCGATCTCTTTGAAGTCCTTGTCTTCAAAAAATCTGAGTTCCAGGACCTCCAGCATATCCGTAGGAAGGTCTTTCATGTAATCGAGCAGCTTGTTGACCAACTCTTCATCCCATCCCTCGTTGCCAACTTCCATCAGCTCGCGAACCTTCTCTTCTTCGATACTGAACACGCGCTCACGCTTCTGCCGCCTGTAGTGCTTATTCACCTCGTTGGTGGCAATGCGATATATCCACGCCGACACAGGAATGCCCCGGTACTCGAACGACGCCGCATGTCGCAGCGCATTGAGAAAGGTCTGTGAAGTTAAGTCCGCAGTCAGCTGCTCGTCGTCCGTTTGGCGGTAGATGTAGTTGAAAATACGATCGAAGTACTTCTCGTACAACGCCCCGAACGCCTCCGGATGCCGCACCGAGCGCTTTAGAATGGCATATTCCTGACGAATTTCGTCGTCGGTCATCGCGTATTCCTTTCTTTATTAATGCCGAAGATCCTAAAAGTCACGACGGCAGACAGCCTGAATGGGGCCAAATTGGGACAAAACACGCCATTTTTTGTTGTACCTTAAATTAAATTATTAAGTGACTACCAATCCCCTAACGTGGGGGATAGCCAGGGTTTGCCTTACTGGTAAATTTGTACTGAATTGTATGCGTGCGTTTTTGCTGTTAATGGGGGTTTTGGCGATGACTGGGGTCAGTGTCGCTCAGGATGTCCATTATACGATCCGCAGCTACACCGCTATCGACGGCCTTCCCCAATCACAGGTGACCGGCCTGGCCGAAGATGTCAATGGGTATCTTTGGATCGGCACCCAGGGTGGGGGGCTCGCGCGCTTTGACGGCCGCGAATTCCAGGTTTATACTACACTTGACGGCCTCCTTTCGAATTTCGTCAATAGCCTGGCGTTTGACAGCAACCAGAATCTGTGGCTCCTTCATCCTGATGGCCTTACGCGATACGACGGCCTGACATTTACCCGCTTCAGGGCTCCATCATCAGGCTATTCCTCCAAGGTACTGTGGAGGATGGCGGTCTCAGGCGACGACATTTATATATTGAATGGAGAAGGTACCCTGGGAAAAATCTCCGGAGATTCTGTCCACTACTGGAGCGAGCCTGTGGCGAGTAAGGCGATAATCCTCACGATGCACTCGGGCCCAAAGGGCCAGTTGGTATTTTTGCTGTCCACGGGTGTGATCCATGTCTTCGACGGAGCAGAACGTTACTCACTGCCTGTACCTGAGAAAGGCCGCGTGAATTTCTTCAACGTCGGCGATGAAATTCACGTTCGCCTGAACACCAAAACATACCGGCTCGATCTGACAACCAAAAGACTTGAGCTGCTCCCACATACGATTCCCAACTATGTGTTGTATTACGACGCGCGCGACAATACGTACTGGACCCGAGACGAGTACAACCTCTTCCGATACTACAGCACGGACACGGGCTACCGCCTCGATACGATTGCGCGTGATGTCGAGGTTCTGATGGTGCTGCCGGACTCGGATCAAAATGTCTGGCTCGCGACCGATGGGAGTGGACTCATGCGCTACTACTTCGAAGACTTTGAGCGTGTAGGTCCGGAAGAGATGAAGGGCGTAATGACAATCTGCGAAGATGGTACAGGCGATACCTGGATTGGAACAATGAGCCGTGGTGTTTGGAGAATGCGTGACGGAAAGTTTACGCAGGTCACGATCTCAAAGGATCCGTTGCAGAATACGGCACACACGATAAAGACGTCCCCTACAGGAGAATTGTGGTTCGCGACTGCCAATGGCCTCGGACGCTACAATCGGACCACGAACGACTTTAAATGGTACATGCGGAAGGACGGCCTTTCGGCAAACGGTGTTCGCTGTCTCGACTTTGATGAGAAAGGGGGATTGTGGGTCTCCACTCCGCGTGGAGTAGACTATTATGATGGAACCGCCTTCACGCATTATGGTCATGAAAACGGACTCGACGGTGGACGCGTATGGGCATTGTGTTATGTTCCCGCATTGAAGACAACGTTTATAGGGAACGATGTCGGGGTAAACGCCATTCGGGACGGAAAGGTGTCGAAGCTGACGATTCCTGAGGCAGAGAACACGATGATCTTCAACATAAATCCTTATCGCGACTCGCTCATGCTGATAGGATCCGGAGGTGCGGGTGTGATCGTGTACAATCCGAAAACAGGTCAGAGGAAGTCTTTCACCACGCGCGATGGTCTGATCTCGGACTTCGTCTACTTCGTCGTTTCTGATAAAGACGATAACATCTGGATAGGTACGGAAAAGGGCATTTCAAGAATTCGTCTTGATGACAGGCTCGGGATCGTTGAGAGCCTTTCGTTTGACCATGAGAATGGACTCACCGGAGTAGAAACGAATCAGAATGCTTTCTTCATCGGAGATAATGTCAAGTACTTCGGTTTGATCGACGGATTGTACAAGTACAATGACGTGAATAAGGCAGCCTCCGAGTCATTCGCGTTGCACATGACCGATGTGGAAATCCTTTATGGTGAATATTCGGCGCGTGACTATACCGACAGCGTGCTCGGATTCTTTAAGATACCTGTGCTCCCGGTATTGCCGCCGGATAAGAACCACATCACATTCCACTTCAACCGTGTCGATAAGCGGTATCCCAAGTCTGTCAAGTTTATTTATTACTTGCAGAACTTTGACAAGACGTGGTCACAGGCTTCATCGGCAACGCAGGTCACGTACAGTAATCTTCCACCGGGGCGCTACGTATTCCGTGTGATGGCCACGGATCAAAAAGGAGGATGGTCGAACGACAAGATTGCCTATGCCTTTACCGTGAGGGCTCCGTTCTATCGAATGCCTTCTTTCATTGCGGGTATGGTCATTTTTGTCGCGGGTAGCATTACGTTGTTGCTCTACCTTCGCGTGCGGCAACGCGTTCGGAAGATGCTCGACATTGAACGAATCCGGATGCGAGAGCTGGAGAACCTGAGGAAAGAGATTGCCCGCGACTTCCACGACGAAATGGGCAACCAGCTGACACGCATTATCAACTATGTGAGCCTTCTCAAACTGAACGGTGCATCAAATGGCAATGGCCAGCACCTCGACTTGTACCGGAAAGTGGAGGAATCCGCCAAGTTTCTCTATACGGGAACGCGCGACTTCATATGGTCGATCGACCCGGTTAATGATGAACTATCCAAGCTTTTTATCCACATCCGCGACTTTGGCGAGAAGCTGTTCGAGGAGAAGAATATCAGTTTCCGCGCGCATGACCTTGTAAAGGACAGTGTCAAGCTACCGAACGGGTACAGTCGGGAGGCTAACCTGATCTTCAAGGAGGCCATGACCAATGCCTTTAAGTACAGCAAGGCCCAAAATGTGACCCTCACGCTCCGGTCGGAGGGTGACGCCTACCAGATTGAATTTGAGGATGACGGGGTCGGTTTCAAGGTGGAAGACCGAAAAACTTCGAACGGACTAAAAAATATACGCGAACGCGCGGAAAGAATTGGCGCGCAATTACGTATACAGAGTGAAGAGAACCGGGGCTCGAAGATTACCCTGGAGTTTAAATTAACCAAAACCAAGAAGTATGGCACTGCCCTTTAAGAAGCGCGTTCTGATAGTCGAGGATGACCAGGAGATCCGCAACAGCTTTTCGCTCATTGTGAACAGCTCCCAGAAATTTATGGTGGTGAATGCCTACGGCAACTGCGAAGAGGCCATCGCCAATCTGAATCGCGACAAGCCGGAGATCGTCCTTATGGATATCGAGTTGCCGGGGATGAATGGCATTCAGGGAGCAAGACACATTAAAGAAAAGCATCCCCATACCGAGGTGATCATGGTCACCGTATACGAAGACAGCGAGTTGGTGTTTGAAGCCCTGAAGGCGGGAGCATCCGGCTATATAACAAAGAGTGCGAACTACCTGGAACTCCTCACGGCACTTGAAGAGATCACGAAGGGCGGTGCACCTATGAGCAGCCGGATTGCGAGGATGGTCATCGATAACTTTCACGTAAACCCTAATTCACCGCTTACTAAGCGCGAGACGGAAATCCTGCAACTCATCTCGGAAGGTAAAACCTACACGCAGATTTCGGAGGAGCTTTTCATCAGCAAGGAGACGGCGAAGACCCACATCAAGAACATATACTCCAAGCTTCAGGTAAACAGCAAGTCTGAAGCGATTGCGAAGGCCAACTTGGAGAAGCTCATCTAGGTCGCAAATGCCCGCAATCCAGGCCGAATTTCGGCCGTTTAAGGAGTTTTTCTCAAATCAACCGATATGGGTGATTGTATTATCAGGAAAGTTGACAAAATTTATGGACGAAATCCTTCATCTACATCTTGTAGGAATTTCTTCATAAGTTTAGGTTAATGAAAAGTTTTCGAAGGATTCAAGCCCTCCAGGTGGGAGGGCTTTTTTATTTACCTACCTCTGTTATATGCCACCTGGCGATTTGCCGTTGTTTGCACCACCGACTATTTGACGACCGTTATAAGCGAATCCCCTAGTTCAATTCCGTCTCAAACTCCCGGGATCGTGTTACCACCATTTGCGTGATTTGGACAGGGCCAAAATACCCTTTCTCCGGTCATTCTTTTCGGGAGGCCTTTTGAGAGTTTTGGGTTGCTCCTCACGAAAGAAGGGAGAGACTCGAACACTTTTCAAAATCCTAAACGCATGAAGAAAATTTTACTGCTAGGATTGGTCGTATTTCTAGCTTCAAGCCAGTCATACGGCCAGGAACGCACTGTCACTGGCACCGTTACTTCCCGATCGGATGGTTCACCCCTGCCGGGGGTAAACGTTGTTGTCAAGGGTACTACCTCGGGTACGGTCACGGATGTGGCCGGCCGGTATAGTCTGTCGGTCCCTCAGGAAGGGGGAACGTTAATCTTCTCTTTTATTGGTCTCATTACGCAGGAGGTCGAGATTGCCGGACGCAGCGTTGTCGATGTGCAAATGGCGGAAGACATCCAGCAACTGGGTGAAGTAGTCGTCACCGCACTCGGTGTGGAACGAGAGTCGCGTACACTTGGCTACTCCGTGGAAAGGGTTGACGGTACGGAAATCGTGCAAGGGCGCAACGCCAGCATGCTCAACTCGCTGCAGGGAAAGGTGGCCGGACTACAGGTGAGCAACAGTTCCGGTGCACCGGGAAGCTCCACCAAGGTCATCGTTCGCGGCTTTACGTCGCTGAGCGGAGGCAACAATCCTCTCTATATTGTTGATGGCGTTCCTGTGAGTAACTCATTTACGGGAACAGACTCTGCCGACCCGATCAACGATGATGTACTTAATGGTGCGTCTGACTTCGGAAACCGGGTCAACGATATTAACCCGGAAGACATCGAGTCTGTTACCGTGCTGAAAGGCGCAGCAGCATCTGCGCTTTACGGCTCACGGGCAGCATCCGGTGTGATTCTCATTACCACAAAGAAAGGTAAGGACGCGGCAGCTCGCGGAAAAGTGGGCGAGGTGCAGTTTGCAACGTCGTACATGATGGAAAGCGTGCTTAAGCTGCCGACCTTCCAGAACGAATTCGGACAAGGCTTTTTTGGTGCTACCGACCTTGAGGAAAACACCAGCTGGGGACCCAAGTTCGATGGCCAGCTTCGTCCCTGGGGTAGGGTTGTAAACAATCAGCAACGGGTAAAGCCCTATGTTGCCCTGCCCGACAACGTGAAGGAGTTTTATGAAATTGGTCGCAACTGGACCAACTCGCTGTCATTACAAGGTGGTGGCGATCGCGCCCACTACTATATATCCTATTCCAATGTCGATGCGGATGGCGTGTTCCCGACGAACGTAGACTCGTACGATCGCAATACGATCTCCCTGCGGGGCTCGGCTGACATCACCGATCGAATTACGAGTTCGGCATCTCTTAACTACGCGCGATCGGACTATAGTTTTGTACCTACCGGACAGGGCGCAACAGTACATAGCGGATTGTTGCAGATTCCTCGTGATATCCCGATCCTTGAACTTGCAGACATCGAGAGTCCCTTCAACGACCTGAACGGGTATTTCACGCAGTATGCCAACAATCCCTGGTACGTTCTGAAGAAATATGGATCGAAATCCGTAATTGACCGCATATTTGGCAATCTGGAGTTGACGTATAAGGCGGCCGACTGGCTTGACTTCACCGCACGGGTAGGCTCCGATGTGTCCACAACGGAATGGGAACAATGGGTACCCAAACAGGTTATTACCGGACCTAATGCAGGAAATTCCAATCCCGGCAACTACAGCATACAGACGCTCTACTATCGCGAGTTCAACTCTGATGTTATTGCAAACATCAACAAGGACCTCAATTCGGCGCTTAGCCTGACGGGTCTTGTTGGATGGAATGTGAATCAACGCAGGACGCAAAACATCTTCACCAAGATTAATGACCTCGTCATCCCCGAATACTACAACATCGCGAATACAGCGAACACGCCGCAGTCACGTACCGACACGCGCATGCGGAGGCTGGTTGGCGTGTATGCTCAGGCAACGTTGGGATATAAAGACTACGCGTTCGTTACTGTCGGTGGTCGCAACGACTGGTCGTCAACCCTGCCCA
This sequence comes from Cyclobacteriaceae bacterium, assembly GCA_036563875.1. Classification (GTDB taxonomy): domain Bacteria; phylum Bacteroidota; class Bacteroidia; order Cytophagales; family Cyclobacteriaceae; genus ZC4RG29. The sequence continues at coordinate 24,543 of DATCLO010000051.1, read as the reverse complement.
AAGGAAATCAGTCGTTTTTCTATCCCTCCGTCAATGTGGGGCTTGACCTGACTTCGGCCTTTGGATTCGAAAGCAATACCCTTTCGTATGCTAAGCTAAGAGCAGGCTGGGCGCAGGTTGGAAAGGATGCACCGGCTTACCTTATCGAGTCTGTGTTTACTCCCGGTACGCACACGGACGGCTTCATTAGGAACAACGCGCCCTATGCACAGGCCATTCCTGGCTTCGAAGTGGACAATGTTATCGGCAACCCTGTGCTTCAACCGGAGATCTCTACAGAGACGGAAGTGGGAGTCGATCTCAGGTTCTTCGGCAATCGCCTGGGCATCGACGCGACAGTCTACAAGCGTGACATAAGGGATAATATCATCCAGGTCCCGGTGGCATCATCATCTGGATACACGTTACAGGTGATGAACATTGCCAAGCTGTCCAACAAGGGGATTGAACTCCTGGTGACGGCCACTCCGGTCATGACTACGAATTTCAAGTGGGAAGTGTCAGCGAACTGGGCACGCAATGTCTCCCGGATCGAAGACCTCGGAGGCCCTACGCAGATAAGCCTGGGTGGACTTAACGGCAACGAACTCATTGCCCGGGTAGGCGGACCAGCCTTTGAGATCCAGGGCAACGTTCCCCTGCTCGATCCTCAGGGCAGGATGGTTGTGAACGCTGGAGGTCTTCCTATTCCGAACCCTGCGAAGCAAGTCATTACCAACACCAACTACAGGTGGATTGGGGGTGTTACGAATCGTCTTTCCTTTAAAGGCCTTTCTTTGTCGGGCACATTTGACATCCGCAATGGCGGTGGAATGTACAGCAGCACCGCGGGTCTCGTATACTTTGCCGGAACCACTCCTGCGACGCTTTATAACGATCGGAGACCCTTCGTGATACCTAACTCCGTCGTACAGGTCGTGGATTCTGACGGCAATCCCACGGGAGAGTATGCTGAAAACACAACACCGATAAGTAATGCAGACTTTTCAATGGTGAGCTTCTGGGGTTCCGGTGGTTTCGACCTCGACCGGTCTTTTATCGTGCCGAAGTCGTTCGTCAAGCTGAGAGAGGTTGTCCTTTCATATACGCTACCGCAGTCGCTGATTTCGCGTACGCCGCTTACGCGTGTCGACATCAGTCTGATTGGGAGGAATCTCCTTCTGTGGGTACCTGAAGAAAACCTCTTCGTCGATCCGGAATCCACAACGTTTGGAAACGACATCGAATCAGAATTCGGTGAGTTTGGGGCAGGCCCCACGACCCGCAGTTACGGTGTCAACCTGAGGATCACGCTTTAATCTTTTTCAACGAAAATCAGTATGAAACGACAATATAAGTTTATAACGCTGCTTGCCCTGCTGATGACGGTGGCTACAGCGTGCGAAGACTTTCTGGATGTCAACACCGATCCGAATAAACCTTCGGAGGCAACAGTCGATCTTGTATTCCCTGCGGGGATCAGCTCCGTCGCCTTTACCATTGGAGGGCAATGGCAGATCCTGGGCAGTTTCTGGTCGCAACACTGGACGCAATCGACTGGCGCAAACCAATACGCAGTTATCGACGACTACAACATCACCGAAACACAATACGACGGTGAGTATTCGGAACTCTATGCTGGTGCGCTGAACGACCTCAACTGGGTGTCCAGGCGCGCAGCTGAAGAGGAGAACTGGAATTACTATCTGATGGCGGAGGTAATGAAAGCCTACACATTCCAGTTGCTGGTCGACCTGTACGACAAGGTACCCTACTTCGAGGCCTTACAGGGCAGCGACGATACGACACCAGCTTTTGATGACGGTCAGGCAATCTATGATGACCTCATAGAACGTATTGATGACGCACTCTCGAAAGATCTGAATGCTTTCACATCGACTCAACCGGGCCGAGATGACATGGTGTTCCAGGGCAACATGGACAACTGGATCAAGTTTGCCAATACGCTCAAGCTGAAAATCTACATGAGGCAAACTGAGGCGCGCCCTCAGGTTGCTCAGGCCGGCATAACGGAATTGTTCAACTCCGGTGCAGAGTTTCTCGATGTGGATGCGGAAATGGCCGAGTATGTTGACGTGGAGGACTTTCGCAATCCCTACTATGCCGTTCAGGTTTCTTCAGCAGGCAATGGACGTGGCAATGTGGACGTCGCGGCCAGCAACACGCTGTTGGAAGTGCTGATTAATGCGGGTGATCCGAGGCTTGATGCAATTTTTAACACCCCTGAGGCCGGGGGCCCTCACATTGGACTCGACCAGGGGGACTACAGCAATACGGGCTTCCAAAACCACGTGTTCCTGTCGCAGCCTGCCGTTGGCCCCACGCATCCCGTTGTGTTCATGAGCGCGGCCGAAAGCAAATTCCTCCAGGCGGAAGCCGTTGAACGCTATGGTGTTCCGGGTGACGCGGAAGCACTTTATCAGGAAGGTATCGAAGCGAACTTCGAAAAGCATGGTGTCTCTGGTGCGGATGCGCTGTACGGACCCGGTGGCCCCTATGAATACGACGGAATCGAATCCATCATCTTCCAAAAGTGGATCGCCTGCGCCAATTTCAACGCTCTTGAATCCCACTTTGAGCGCCTGAGAACGGGCTATCCCGACCATTTCACCATTACGCCCAACAATATCACCGGCGGCGTTTTCCCGAGGCGACTACCCTATACCTCAACGGAACTCTCCAACAACGCGGTAAATCTGAATGCCATTGGCGGACAGAAGACTGTGATCCAACGGACGTGGTGGAATGTTGCCAATTAACCTGCTAATCTGAGAACGATGAAAAAATTAATCATATCGACATTGACCCTGTTGACAGGCATACTATTTGGCGCCTGTGAAAGCGACGATACCGCTCATGTTTCTATCGTCACAACGTATCCTGTTATTGTCCTCAACGGCGACGAATTTGTAATTGCACCTGTTGGTACTCCCTACACGGAACCAGGCGCAGTCGCTTTGGTTGGAGAGGATGAACTTCCGGTTGACATTGACGGAGGAGTGGATGTGGATGAGCCGGGAGTAAATACGATCATTTACAGTGCTACCAACCCGGAAGGTTTTGTGAGAAGCAACGAACGCGATGTGGTAATCTATGATCCTGCCACCGATGCGGTCGATCTTTCCGGAACCTATGTCCGGGACGCTACCGGTGTTACTGTAACCGTGACAAAAATTGGCGAGTCAACCTATCGGATCAATGATGCAGGGGGACTGGGAGAGTCGTTTCTCGATGTAGTGTTCGTGCATGTCTCGGAAGACGAACTTGTTGTCCCTTACCAGGTAGCTCCCTCTAGCGGCATTGCAGTTCGGAGCATACCCGGAACTGGTGTGATCACGGAAAACGGTTTTCAGTGGCAGCTTGACGCATCAGCTGTCTACGGAACTGCCATCAGGGATTTCAGAAAACTCTAATTGAAAAGCATCATGAATAAATTGATACGACTATATAGCCTCCCTGCACTCTTAGCAACAGTGCTGTTCTGGAGTTGTACGGAAACGGAGTACGACAAGGAAATCATTCCCACAACAGAGGCTTCGGGTGAATATGTCGTCGAGCTGGAACTTCCGGCGCTTGACATCATTGACGTACAACACATTCACGTATTCAACACAGCTTCGAGTTTTGATTCACTCTGGATTGCAGACTTTGATTTCTTTGGTACGCAGGTGAAGGTCGGGCTTAATGACGATAACACTTTTGGAGTCACTAATGGCGTTGATATCCTTAGCGGAATCACCGTGGACGTCACCGGTAAAGTCTTCCCGGAAAAAGACAGCATCCACGTCGAATGGCTTTACAGGGACGTTGACCTGGGCGACGGAGAGCAGGATTATGAGGTGATTGCCAACGGCGTATTGTATACTGGACTTGACTAATTAAGAGGCAGACGCAGATGTAGTCGTAGTTTCCCTATTAGGAAGATGACTGCATCTGCATCTGCACCTACTACTTACACTGCTCTCCCCGGTGGCACAATAACCCTTAGCGATAAGGGATTCATGCGTATAGCAAACCTATCCGCCGTTCCACACGGCTCACCATCGACATGATACGCTACCTTTCGCTCGGTGTGAAGCGTCAATTCCGAAGTGTCGAAGCTGGTGCACAATGATTTTTTCGTCACGTCTCCCTTAAAGAGGGACCATACCACATCCACACGATACATCGGAATCCGACGTACAGCATTGATGGTAAGCTTTCCGTCACATATGGAGCAACCGGGCGCGATGCGTGCGTTGTTGCCGTACTGCGAGGAGTTGGCTATAGCGACAAAGAAAACACGCCGCAAGTCCCCGAAAGGAACTGAAGGTTCGATGTGGACATCGAACGGAGCAAAGTGTCGGTACTCGGTCAGTGCGATGCGCGCGTAATTGAATAAGCCCCTTCCTCTGCTTCGGCTGAATTGCATCGCGACGTGGCCATCAAATCCGATCCCCGACACATTCACTGAAAGTTTATCGTTGAGCGTGAACGTGTCGATCTGCACCGTCGGCGCTTCAAGGATACAGGCCAAAGCTTTCTCAGCATCCAGGGGTATTCCCAAATGACGCGCGAGCCCGTTGCCCGAACCACGCGGAATTATTCCGAGTGGTATCTCGCTTCCTACCAGAGCACGCGCAACCTCGTTCACAGTACCATCGCCGCCAGCTGCTACAATGATGGTGTAGCCATCACGAACTCCTTCACCCGCAAGGGCAGTCGCATGACCTGGCGCCTGAGTGTAGGCAAGCGTGAACGTTGCATCAGCGTTGTGAAAGGCTCGTGTGGCCAGCGTCTCAAGATCAGCAGCAGCGCCGGTGCCGGAGCGCCGGTTAGCGATGATCAGGATTTTATGCCGGGGCATTCTTGAGGAGATGGGCTATCGGCTAGCCGGTTTTCTGTGCCACTTTGCTTTCTATGTATTTGACGGCTTCTCCAAAGGTCTGCAACTTTTCCGCGTCATCGTCGGGAATGCGGATGTCGAAGGATTGCTCGAACTCCATTACGATCTCAGCGTAATCCAGTGAATCGATTCCAAGGTCCTTAACAAAGTTGGCGTCCGGTGTGATTTCCGATTCGGCAATGCCGAGCTTGTCCACCAGGATCTGGGCAACTTTCTTCGGAATATCGGGCATAAACGGTTACGGTTTTCCTAAAGGTATTAAATGGTTCTTAGCCGTCCAAACAGCCTCATTTTGGCTCTTTTTGTCAAAAGCGAAGATAGAACTCAGTGCCTTTGCCGACCTCAGACTTGACGGTGAGCGTGCCCTGATGCTGCCGCATGATCTGCCGCGAGAGACTCAGGCCGATACCTGATCCGGTCTTTTTCGTGGTAAAGAAGGGAATGAAGATTTTTTCGAGGGCGTCTGGGTCGATACCGGGACCATTGTCCTTGACCATAATGACCGGCCTCGATTTCTCGCTGACAAATGCCCTGAGCGTTAGGATCTTTTCTGCTTGTTCGTCGAACGACTGGATGGCGTTCTTCACGAGGTTAATCAGTACCTGCTCGATCATGCCTTTGTCAGCGAGTATCGTAAGGTCTTCAGGATAAACGTCGATTTGTGTTGAAATGCCTTTTTCACCCAATTCCGACTTGTGGAGCATGCAGACCTCCTCCAGCAGGGTATGCGCGCTGAACGTCGCGGGTTTGGGCTTCGGGATGCTTGTCAGGCTCCGGAATTCTTTCACAAAACGAATGAGTCCCTCACTTCTTTTACTGATGGTTTGCAGTGAAAGATGGATGTCGCGCATCTCGTCCTCGCTCAGTTGCTCAGCGTTCTCGTCAAAGTGCTGCCTGAGGTCGCTTTCGATGGTTCCTGCCAGCGAGGATATGGGGGTAACCGAGTTCATGATCTCGTGCGTGAGCACCCTCACCAGATTCTGCCAGGCTTCCATTTCCTTTTCTTCAAGCTCACTCTGGATGTTCTGGAGCGATACCAGCTTGACATTTTCACCCTTGAGCGTAAGTTCTATCGCATAAACGGAAAGCTGAACGATATCGTCGTTGAGTTTCAGGCGTAGCAATTCGCTTCCCCCGGTTTTCAATTTGCGGATGACATCGACTAGTTGTGTGCTGACTTCCTTAAGATCGTCTATCGTGTTAACGCGACTCGTGCGCAGCAGGCGACGCGCAGCCCCGTTAAAAATTTCAATCTTGCCGTCTTCTTTGACTACGATAAGCCCTATTCCGACATGCATAACAATGTTGCGGAAGAAAAGGAATTCAGAGTCGCGTTCCTGACGGGAACTTCGCATCCGCGACAAAATCTTGTTGAGATCGTCGCAAAGCTGCTTCACCTGGGCGTCTGGACTTGCCGTGCGGAAGGAGTAAGTGAGGTCATCAAACTCAACCGTGTCGGCCAGCTTTTGCATGGGTTGATTGAACATGTCCAGGATGAGCTTCCCCTGGTAGACGGCCACGAGAAGAAACACGATACCCGGTACCACCTCCTGGCGTTGAGCAAAGAATCCGAAGGCCAGCACAGACGCTGCCAGGAAGGCAATGCGCCTGACAAGGGGTGACCTTCCGTCAAAGTCCATATTTCTCCATTCTTCGGTAGAGCGAGGCTCGTGTGAGTCCGAGTTCTTCCGCTGCTTTTGAAATGTTGCCGTTGTGTAGCTGCAATGCCTTGCTGATCGCGGTCTTTTCCACCTCGTCAAGGTTCAGCGTGTCGCTGTTTGCTGATTGGTTCGCACCCGAGCGGCCAAAGAGGAAGTCGCTTTCCTGCAGCGTATCGGAATCGGTCATAATCACAGCCCGCTCAATGGCATGCTGAAGCTCCCTGATATTACCTGGCCAGGCGTAGCGCTTCAGCCGGCTCATAGCCCCTTCAGAAATGCGGCGCACGGTCTTGTGATACTTTTTCGCGTAGTAGTTCAGGAAGTGCTGACTCAACAACGGGATGTCTTCGACCCGTTCACAGAGGGGCGGAACGTGAATTTCTACCGTATTGATTCTATATAACAAGTCCTGGCGAAAGGTTCCGTCTCGCACCATGTCATGCAGCGGCATGTTCGTCGCGCAAATGAGCCGTATATCCACCGGCCTTGGTTGATTTGACCCAACCCGTGTGATCTGTCGTGATTGCAAAGCGCTCAGCAACTTGCTCTGAAGACTGAGACTAAGGTTACCGATTTCGTCAAGGAATAGCGTCCCTTTGTTTGCGAGTTCAAACCGTCCGGGCCTGTCTTCGCGGGCATCCGTAAATGCTCCTTTCTTGTGTCCGAACAACTCGCTTTCAAATAAAGTCTCTGTGATGGCGCCCATGTCCACCGAAACAAAACTTTCACCCTTGCGCATGGAACGCTGATGGATGGCGCGGGCGATCAGTTCCTTTCCCGTTCCGTTCTCACCGAGGATGAGCACGTTTGCGTCAGTGCGCGCAACCTTGTCGATCAGCGCAAAGACGTCGCGTATCGCCTGGCTCTCGCCAATGATCTCGCTGAACGGCCGGCTGATCTGCTCTTCGAGCATCTCTTTTGCTTTCTTCAGCTTGTCGACTTCGTTGTACGACTTTCTCAACTTGATCGCAGTTCCGATCGTAGCGACAAGCTTTTCGTTTTGCCAGGGCTTTAATATGAAATCGGTCGCGCCCTGCTTCAAGGCGCGAACGGCCATCTCAACGTCGCCGAAGGCCGTGATCAAAATCACAACCGCCTGTGGATCGCGTTCGAGAATTTGTTCGAGCCAGTAAAAACCTTCCTTTCCACTGGTGATGTCCTTGCTGAAATTCATGTCCAGCAGGATCACATCATAAGTATCGTTGTTAAGCAGAAAGGGAATCTTGTTCGGATTCTTTTCAATAATCACGTGATGATTCTGCTTCTTCAGCAGCATCTTGGCAGCAAGAAGAACGTCTTCGTCATCGTCAATCATCAGGATCTTACCGCCTTCGGTAACCACAGCGACTTAGAGTTTAGGTGAACAAATTGATGGTGAAAATTTTGTGCCAGCCCTCAAATCAGGGATTTGAGGCTGCCTTTGCGGACAGGTTGTCCTCTCGTGAACAAAGATGTTCAAAAATGAACACTTTCCCACACCCCTTAGAACGTTTTTGCCAGGGGGTGAAATTCCAGACCCTTTTCCGTAACGACCATGGCTGTGCCGGTGCCAAGCACAATGCTGCGCCCCGGCCAATCTACAGGCAGTGTACGGGTTTCAAGGGTGTACAGGTTCGTAAAATGCAGCTTTCCTTCGCTGTAGTAATACAATTCCTCTCCCCAAAAGTTAATGGACGAGGCGCCCTGTGCGGCGAAGGTTCGGAGTTTCATGCCAAGTCGATTGAACACGTGGATTCCGTTATTGCGGTCGTGTATGAACAGAAACCCCAGGTACTCGCGCATGGACATGAAGTCGGCATTTGCGGTAAGGTTAGGATCGAGGATAAATTCAGCGGTAACGACGGACCGACGGATGTCTACCTTTTTCACACTCCAGTCGGCCGAGTCGAGGATCACCAGGTCATAGTCACCCGATGAGCACACAAGCCAGGGCGTTATGGCGAAGGACTGATCAATGGGTAATCGCTGACGCTCTTCAAGATTGGGAGCGTAAATCACGTATTCTTGTTTGTCCCGGGAGTAAGCGAGAAGTCTAACGCCGTTACCGGGGTCGAACAGCGTAACGGGTGCAGCGACAGCAACTGAATCCAAACGGTGTCCGAGGCTGTCGAACTTATAGATAGCATTTCCGGTAATCGCGTAGAAGTCGCCTGCCCTGTCGACTGTCGCGAGCGTCACTCCCGGCAATGCCACCCGCTGCCCCTGGGCGGAGACGGAACCACCACACGCTATAGCGAGCATCGCTGCCAAAAAAATCCTTACGGCTGTCATGTGAAGGATTTCAGTTTGACATCCGTGCCATCGTACTCTGCGTACGGGCTGTAGTTGACCCATTCGCCGAGATTAATGTAACGACTTTGAGGGCTGACAGGCAAGTCGAGCGGTAGATGTCGATGACCGAAAATGTAGAAGTCGTGATGTACGCGCTGTTCAAGTTCTCTGCAATACACGAGCAGGAATTCATTCTCCTCGCCCGCGAATCGCTCCTCCCGCTTCATGTTGGCGATCCTGCTTTTTCGCGACCAGGCGTGCGCTATGCTTATGCCCAGGTTCGGATGAATGCGCGCGAACAGCCACTGACAAATGCGGCTGTTGAAAAAGCGCTTAATGATTTTGTAGGTTCTGTCGCCGGGGCCGAGACCATCGCCATGGCCGATGAGCAGGCGATGATTGCCTACCTGCATGACCTGCGGTTCGCGATAGATGGGGATGCCGAGTTCTTTAGGAAAATAATCGAACATCCACATGTCGTGATTACCCGTAAAGAAAGCGATCGGCAGTCCCTGGTCGCGCAACTCTGCAAGCTTACCCTGCAGTCGTATAAAACCTTTCGGAATGGCGTGGCGGTATTCGAACCAGAAATCGAAGATGTCGCCAAGCAGGTATAACGCGTAAGCATCATGACGGATGGAGTCCATCCATGCGGTTATCCTGCGCTCGCGTTCCAGGCTGGACGCGGCGTTGGGCGTACCAAGATGGAAATCAGATGCGAAGTAAATCTTTTTTCCCTCCGGCAGTCTCTCGATCGGTGTAAGCATGGATCCCTTAGGCGTTGCCGGCCTGCCGCGCGGGTGGCTCTGCGCTTTCTTCCGGCTCCGTCCGGGTTTCGGCGGCGGGTTCGGATTGCTTTTCTTCCGGTTTTTCTGCTACCGTACCACTATCCTGACCGTTGCTGCTGGTGAACCGCTGATAGGTGGTCGGATGATCGAACGGCCGCTTGCCAATGAGACGCTCCAGGTCAGATTGGAAGATGATTTCTTTTTCCAGAAGTTCCTTCGCCACGATATCAAGATGTTCGCGGTGTTCGATCAGCAACTTCTTCGTCCGTTCGAATGCGGCAGTGATAATATTTTTTACCTCTCTGTCTATGCGCTCTGCCGTAGCTTCGGAGTAGGGCTTTTGGAATGAATAGTCCGAGGCCTTTGAATCATAGAACGACATGTGACCAATCTCTTTGTTCATACCGTAGATCGTCACCATGCTGTAAGCCATCTTGGTGATGCGTTCAAGGTCGGCCAACGCACCCGTTGATATCTTTCCGAAAACAATTTCTTCGGCAGCTCTTCCACCAAACGCCATACACATGGCGTCGATCATCTGCTCGGTCTGATAGAGGAATTGTTCCTTCGGCAGGTATTGCGCGTACCCGAGGGCGGCAACTCCACGCGGAACGATACTTACTTTGACGAGCGGGTCAGCGTGTTCCAGGAACCATCCAGCCACAGCGTGGCCGGCTTCGTGGTAAGCCACGATCTTTTTCTCTTCCGGAGAAATGAGTTTATTCTTCTTTTCAAGCCCACCGATAACGCGGTCAATCGCATCCTGGAAGTCGTGCATGTCGACAGCCTTCTTATCCTTTCTTGCAGCGATAAGAGCAGCTTCGTTACACACGTTCGCGATCTCAGCACCAGCAAAGCCGGGTGTCTGAGCAGCGAGTTTCTTTGAATCGACTTCAGGGTCGAGCTTAAGTGGTTTCAGGTGAACTTTGAATATGGCTTCGCGTCCGATGATATCGGGTTTGTCGATGCTGATCTGACGGTCGAAACGACCGGGGCGCAGCAACGCAGAATCGAGAACATCCGGGCGGTTTGTTGCAGCGAGAATAATGACGCCGGAGTCCGTCGCGAACCCGTCCATTTCCACGAGCAATGAGTTCAGCGTGTTTTCACGTTCATCGTTGGCGCCAGGAAGCTGGCCTCTGCCCCGGGAACGTCCGATAGCGTCGATCTCATCGATAAACACAATGCAAGGCGCTTTTTCTTTCGCCTGCTTGAACAGGTCACGCACGCGCGCAGCACCAACACCGACAAACATTTCGACGAAGTCGGAGCCCGACAGCGAGAAGAATGGTACAGCTGCCTCGCCGGCCACAGCCTTTGCGAGCAACGTTTTACCGGTACCCGGAGGGCCAACAAGAAGGGCGCCCTTGGGAATCTTTCCGCCGAGTTTGGTGAACTTGCTGGGATTTTTCAGGAACTCTACGATTTCACGGATTTCTTCTTTCGCTTCATCGAGTCCTGCCACATCAGCGAATGTGATCTTGACCTTATTCTCAGCGTCGAAGAGCGCGGCCTTTGATTTTCCTATGTTGAAGATCTGGCCACCAGGGCCTGCACCACCTGTCATCCTGCGCATGAGCATCCAGAAACCGAGGAGCAGCAGGAAGAGAAAACCCCATTGGGCAAGCAAGCCCAGGTAGTTCTCACGTTTAGTGCTGTCGTAGTCTATGGTTGCAGCGTTCGGATAGGTCTTGACGAGTTGATCGAAGAATTCGTCAAAGCGGTCGACTGACACGACCTTTACCTTGAAATGCGGACCTTTGGGATCCACGCCCAGAGGGCTTTGACTGATTTCCTGTTTGTACTTTGCGTTTTGCAACGCCTCCGGCCTGAGGGTGATTTCAGCAATCTCCAGATTCTTCACCAGCAAGACCTTGCTCACGTCGTTGCTCTTTACCATCTGCTCGAACTCTGCCATCGACTTTTCAGGCAGATCTGAACTGTGATTCAGGTAAATGATTCCAAAGATCACGGCAATCGCGATCATGATCACCCAAATCTGATAGTTCCCCCGCGGAGGCTTCGTGGGTAGCAGTTGTTTATCGTTTTTCGGTTTGTCAGCCATTATGCTTTTCTCCTGAGCAGCAGTATGCTCGTGCGCTCACCTGCTGCGTTTTTATACTTTCTCAATGTTGTCTTTCACCTCAATGATCTCCGCGTCGCCCCACAGTTTTTCCAGAGCATAATATTCGCGGCGATCCTTGCGGAATACGTGCGCGACTACACTAACATAGTCGAGCAGCATCCATTCTTTATTGTTTTTTCCTTCTGTGTGCCAGGGATTTTCCTTCAGTTCCCTGTAAACCTGTTCGTCTATGGAATCCGCAATCGCGTCAATCTGCTTATCGGAACTGCCGGAACATATTACAAAGAAGTCGGCTATCGCGTTCTTGAGCTTTCGCAAGTCCAGGACGACAATATCCAAGGCCTTTTTTTCCTGCATCCCGCTGACGATAACACGGCTTAGCTCGACAGAGTCAATCCTCCTGTGCTTGCCGGTCATTCGAGTAATTTCGTTATTAATTTGGGTCGTCAGCTCTTTTTAAAGTCAAAATTGTTACAAAACTAACTAAAAATAACTTGTATAAAATCCCTGCCAGAACGCTTTTCACCGGCAAGCGGCTCATTTATGTGCCAGAATGTCATTCTACTAATGATTTAGCAACTCAAATACTGGACCAATCCTTAGCGCATGAAGGCACCGTCGTCATCACGGACCGGCAGCTGCGGGGCAGGGGACAGCGCGGGAATGCCTGGGTCAGCGCAGATTATCTGAATATCACCCTATCTGTGGTACTCAGGCCAACGTTCCTCAGCCTCCAGGATCAGTTCTATTTGAACATCGTGGCTTCTCTTGCCGTTCGCGATACAGTCCTCCAATTTGTTTCGGTGCCGGCATTTGTGAAGTGGCCCAACGACGTCATTGCGAGAAACGGAAAAATCGCCGGCATTCTTATCGAAAACCAGCTGCACAAGTCGTCAATCCAGGCCTCTGTAGTGGGTATCGGTCTGAATGTGAACCAGACTGCATTCGACATACCGTCAGCAACGTCCCTGGCGCTCCAGGCCGGCCAATTGTTCGACAACGGCGTTGTGTTTGAAGTCCTCATGGAGTGCCTGGAAGCGCGTTACCTGGTGCTGCGGCAGGGTAAGCTCAATTTACTTCGTCAGGCCTATTACGATGTGCTGTACGGACGCGGAGAAATCCGTCGGTTTGCTGCCGGCGGCCGCGAATTTTCCGGCACTATCACCGGAGTAGACGCATTGGGCCAACTGCAGGTCGATTCCGGCGGAACGACAACGTCCTACTCGATGCAGGAGATTCGCTATCTCAATTAGGTTGCGTACTTCTCAAACGCGCTCACGAAAGCCTCGGCGCGCTGCGCACCCACTATCGCTGCCCTACGGTTGATGATAAAGCAAGGCACGCTGTGGATGCCCAACTGACTGATTTCGCGGCCTTGTTGCCGGATTTTAGCAAGCGCTTTGGGGTCGTCCCATGCTTTTTCGGCTTCCAACCGGTCCATTCCCGCGGCAGCGGCTACCTCCACGGCATTTTCCCTACGGGAGAGGTCTATCCCATCTGTGAAAAAGGCTTTGTGGTAGGCCTCCGTTACGGCAGCCTGCTTGTCGCCAGCCTGCTGGATGATGGCATGGAGGCGCCCTGTGTTAGGCAGGATTTTCTGCTGGTCGTGATTAAATGTGAGCCCTTCTTCCGCGGCCACACCGGCCACCCGGGCGGTGATGAGGTCGAAATGTTCCCGGCCTCCGAATTTTTCTGATAAATGCTCCTGGTATCCAACCCCTGATTCCGGGGTTGCAGGGTTTAGCTCAAAAGGCAGGTAGGAGATCCGAAAGTCGTATTTCCCATTCAGGGAACTGACAGCTAGTTCCAGCCGCCGTTTTCCAATGTAACACCAGGGACACACGACGTCGGAGACGATTTCAATCTGGAGGACCGGTTTAGACATGAATTTCAGCAATTTAGTTGTTATAACACATTTTTACTACCATATCGTTCAACAAGGATCATGGCCTCAGGCGGTTTGCGATGATCAAAGTCGTTGGGTATTGGCAGCGGGAAATCGTACTTTTGGGGCCTAAACTTGCTAAAACCGATACAATGGCTGTTGCAGAGAAACTCAAATTCAAGGTAAAAGACATTTCGTTGGCCGAATGGGGCCGTAAGGAGATTACCCTGGCCGAGGCCGAAATGCCGGGTCTTATGGCGATCCGCGAGGAATACGGCAAAAGTAAACCCCTCGCCGGTGCGCGTATCGCAGGGTGTCTTCACATGACGATTCAGACCGCCGTGCTGATCGAGACGCTCGTCGAACTGGGCGCCGAAGTAAGCTGGTCGTCCTGCAATATTTTCTCAACTCAGGACCATGCTGCGGCTGCGATCGCGGCGGCAGGTATTCCTGTTTTCGCGTGGAAGGGCATGACGGAAGAGGAATTCGACTGGTGCATCGAGCAGACGCTTTTTGCCTTCAAGGATGGCAAACCGCTGAACATGATACTCGACGATGGGGGAGACCTCACGAACATGGTGCTCGATCGCTATCCTGAACTCGTTCCGGGAATCCGTGGAATTTCAGAGGAAACAACAACCGGTGTACACCGCTTGATCGAGCGTCAACAAAACGGAAAGCTTCCGCTTCCCGCGATTAACGTTAACGATTCCGTGACGAAATCCAAGTTTGACAACAAGTACGGTTGCAAGGAATCTCTCGTTGACGCCATTCGCCGTGCGACTGACATCATGCTTGCCGGTAAGGTGGCGGTCGTTGCGGGATACGGAGACGTTGGAAAGGGTTCGGCAGCATCGCTGCGCGGCGCCGGCGCTCGCGTGATTGTTACCGAGATCGACCCGATCTGCGCACTCCAGGCTGCGATGGATGGCTACGCTGTTAAGCGCATGGATGATGTTGTTGGCGATGTTGATATCGTGGTAACAAGCACGGGTAACTGCGACATTGTTGTTGATCGCCACTTCCTCAAGATGAAGAACAACACGATTGTCTGCAACATCGGCCACTTCGACAACGAGATCGATGTGTCCTGGCTGAGGAAAAACGGTACGTGGGACAACATCAAACCGCAAGTGGATCTGATTAAGCTCCCCAACGGTCGTCAGATCATTCTGCTTGCGGAAGGTCGTCTTGTAAACCTCGGTTGCGCGACCGGACACCCTTCGTTTGTGATGTCGAACTCGTTCACGAACCAGACGCTCGCACAAATCGAGCTGTGGACGAATCACGGGAAGTACGAGAATAAGGTATATATGCTTCCCAAGCATCTTGATGAAAAAGTAGCTCGCCTCCACCTAAAGAAGATTGGTGTCGAGCTGGACGAATTGACCGACAAGCAGGCGCGTTATATCGGCGTCAGCAAGGAAGGTCCGTTCAAGCCGGATTACTACCGGTACTGATAAAACCCTAAATCTCTGCTTGCAAAAGAGTACCCCGGGAAGCAATTCCCGGGGTTTTTTCATGTCGATTGAGTTGCATCCGTCCCGGCTAAATCCAATATTTGGATGCCGAAGCGCTTTGCGCTGACGCCAACCAACCCATTACATGAAGATACTGGCAACCCTGGCCTGCGTGTTCTTCATTGCTACCGGCTTTACCCGGACCGAACGCGTGGCCGACGATCAAGTTGAGTTCGTCTGCGTTAAGAGGCAGATGGCACTCAACATGTGTCACTACAATTTCATCATCGCAGGAGCTCGATATCGCTATGTTGATATGGGTTGCAAGTTCCGCGATACCCGCGAAGTAATTGATCGTGCGCGTACCGGACGCATCGCGCTGGCGCGCCACTGGAAGATCGATTGCCCAATGGCCAGTATTCAGGAAAAATCAGGAGTTGAATCTGCGCGCAGCGAGCCTCCGAATCGCCCGCAATAGCACACCAGATTTCCGGCTTGTAGAATTTTTTGCATCCTCTTCTCCAATCGTCCCCCTCAGTTCGAGGAATGATTCCACAATCAGAAGGTGTACAATTTTTTCGCAAAATTCCTTAAGGCTTTGTAAAACAGAACCTTAGTTACCCATCTCATTTTCGGCACAACATTTCGTCTTATGGTCGGCGAAGGCGGTTGCCTTCCAAAAATGAATAAATGTTTTACTAACTAAATTAACCGACCATGAAAAAAGTGTTGTTTGCCCTCCTGGCCATTATGGGAAGTGTTTCTGTAATGACTGCCACAGCCAACGTAGCTGATGTTAACGGTATCGTTGCGGCTCTTGAAGATGAAAAAATGCAAATTCAACCGGAAGAACTTCCTGATGCCGTAAAGGCTGCCCTTAACAGCGAGGATTATACTGGCTGGCAAATCAGCGCCGCTTACAAGTATGCTGAAAAGGATATCTACGAAGTGGAACTGAAGAAAGGCGAGGAAGTCGCTACTGTAAAGTTTGACAAGGACGGTCAGAAGGTCGAATAATTGGGATATAATTCGGTCTTTAATTACCTGTAAGGAGAAAGTCGGGTTTAACCCGACTTTCTTTTTTTTGCGGTAGGCAGCCGGGGAACTCTCCCGACTTCATTTTTTATTTCAGGAATGTGACCCGACCTCTTTTTTGTAACTGGAAAGAAGTCGGGAAAGGATATTCCGACTTTCTTTTTTATTTTTCAGGGTCCCAATTGCTACGGGTCCCGACTTCGTTATGCCAAAAATCCTTCTGATCGAGGACGATAAGACATTTTCCAGAATTCTGGAGGGCTTCCTGGGGAAGAACAGGTTTGCTGTGGAGACGGCTCAGGACGGAAAGAGCGGTCTGCGAAAATTTCACGCTGACCACTTTGATCTGGTCCTACTTGACTATCGCCTTCCGGATGTCAACGGGCTGGAAATGCTTCCGGCATTCAAGAAGCATGCGCCCGCCGTGCCCGTCATCATCATGACGAGTTTTTCCGACATCCGTACCGCCGTAAAGGCCATTAAATCAGGGGCTTTTGAATACATCACCAAACCTGTTAACCCGGACGAGCTTCTCCTGGTGATGAAAAACGCCCTCGAAAAGGGCCGTGAAGTCAACGGTCAGTCCGTATCGCAACGCGAGGAACCGCAACCGGAATTCGTACAGGGTAAGAGCCCAGTCTCTCAAAAACTAAATGAATACATTCGCCTGGTTGCACCCACCGATATGTCGGTCATTATCGAAGGTGAGAGTGGAACCGGGAAAGAATACGTCGCCAACACAATTCACCGCCTGAGCAAGCGCGCCAAAAAGCCATTCGTTGCGGTCGACTGCGGTGCAATTTCAAAGGAGCTTGCCGCTAGTGAATTGTTCGGACACGTAAAGGGTGCTTTCACCGGCGCCATCAGCGACAAGATGGGACAATTTGTCGTGGCCAATGGGGGTACAATCTTCCTTGATGAAGTGGGAAATCTTTCCTACGAAGTGCAGGTAAAATTGCTCCGCGCGATCCAGGAACGAGTGATCCAACCTGTGGGATCGAATAAGGAAATCAAAATTGATGTTCGCATCCTCACGGCGACCAACGACGACCTCGCCGCAAGTGTTCGTCAAGGTGAATTTCGAGAAGACTTATACCATCGTCTCAACGAATTCAAACTGACTGTTCCTCCGCTGCGCAGCCGCGGAGAGGATTTAATGGAGTTTGCCGAATTCTTCCGTAAGAAAGCCAACGCCGAGTTGTCGCGCGCGACGGAACGCTTCGACGATGCTGTAATAGATCTGTTCAAGACGTACGACTGGCCCGGCAACCTGCGTGAGATGAAGAATGTAATCAAGCGGGCTGTGTTGCTTACAGATGGGCCCGTCATCACGCTTGACTCGCTGCCGCGGGAAATGATTGAAACCGTCAACAGTCCTGCTGAACAACCCGCAAAAACTTCGTCGCCTATTTACGACTTAAAAGCCCTGCAGGAATCCCAGGAGCGCGAACTCATCGTCAAGACGTTACAGGAGGTCCGGTACAACAAATCGCGCGCAGCGCGCATCCTCAACATCGACAGGAAGACGTTGTACCTGAAGATGGAAAAGTACGGGATCACGTAGGCTTGACCAGCTCTTCCGCGCGCACTTGCTGGAGCAATACCTTCACTTCACTATTCGCGGCGTAAATCCTGTCGGTGAGTTGCTCAATGCTCTTTCCCTCAACGATGTCGTCTTCAATCTGCCTCAGCGTCGCTGAAAGTCGCTCGACACCTACCTGCCCGATTCGACCCGCCATCTTGTGAATGCGTTCGCGAATGTGCGTGTAGTCGAGGTGCTTCATCTCTTCTTCCAGCTTGTCTGAATCTTCCTGTGTTTCCTGAAGGAACTGCTGCAATACCGCCTGATACAGTTCTGCATCTCCCATCGTCATCTGGCGGAGGATGTGGAGGTCGGGTTTACCCGAATCGGATTGCGGTGCTGGTGTCTCATCAGCCTTGATGCCGAGTTGCTGAAGCAAATCTTTTTCGCGGAAGGGTTTTGTCAGCACATGGTCGAATCCGTTTTCAATAAGTTGATGCTTTTCCTGCGGCAAAACGTGCGCCGTAAGTGCAACGATTTTTGTGTCGCCTCCCGTTTTGCGTCTGAGCTCGCGGCAGAGGTCCACGCCGCTGATGCCTGGAAGGCGAATATCAAGCAGGACGAAATTGATGTCCGGATCGAGTGGTGTGTCGAGAACCTGAAGTGGATCACCATAAGCTTCGTGCGGGATTCCGTGCTTTTCGAGGATGATTCGGCATAGGCGGAGAATCATCGGGTCGTCGTCAACAACCAACACCTTTCCAACGGGGCGCACCTCGGTGTCCACGCCGTGATCCTTCTGTGTGCTTATAGCATCAGGTGCTGCCTTGTCGAAATGAAGCCTGACGATGAAGAGAGAACCCTCGCCCGGAGTACTTTCAACGGTGAGGTGACCGTTCTGCGCTTCCACCAGTTTCTTGACAATAGTAAGTCCGAGACCCGTTCCTCCAAACTGACGATCGATGGTTGCATGCGCCTGTTCGAACTGGTTGAACACATTGCTGATTTCTTCTTCCGTCATTCCCAAGCCGGTATCCGAAACGCTGAAAGTACAATGTGCGCCGTAATCCTGTTCTTCGATGTCTACCTGCAGGCCTACGCGTCCTTTCAGGGTAAACTTCACTGCGTTGCCAAGAAGATTGTAAAGAATCTGACGCAGGCGGAATGAATCGCCAATTAGGGGAGTGTTCCACGATGGGTCGTACGTGAGGACAAACTCCAGTCCCTTTTTTGCAGCCTGCACACGAATGGCGGCTTCTACCTCCTTAAGTACAGCGTTCAGGTCAAAGGGTTCGCGTTCAATGGTAAGCTTACCCGATTCGATCTTGCTGAAATCGAGCACTTCGTTAACGATGTGCAGCAGGTGTTCCGAACTGCTGTGTATGGCTTCGACGGCTTCGGGATCCGCGGTGCGTTGTTGTCGGAGTTGTTCGGAGAATCCGAGAATCGATTGAAGAGGTGTTCTAATCTCGTGACTCATGTTTGCCAGGAAACGCTGCTTCACATGACTGAGCTCCTCGGCTCTTTCCTTGGCTTCGACAAGTTGTTTGCGCAGAACGTTGGCCTTCGAAATGTCTGTGAGGATAAGGAATACGAGCAATGCCGATCCGAGGAATGAGATTATGAGGATTATCCCAATACGCGTTATGCTTTTTGTGGTGAGATCCAGCGCCATGTCGCTGTTTTCCTTTTCGATGGCGCGTTCCTCGCTTTCGACTTCGCGGATGTGCGACACAAGTTCGTTGATCAGCCGCGTGTTGGCATTCACGAGGTCAAGTTCCCTTCTCGCTACCTGCTGACTTTGAATGCGGTGATCGTCCTCGATGGCTTTCATGATGCGCCCCACTTCCGCGATGGCGCTGTCTTGTTGTGCCATGTAGATGGTGTCTATCCTGACTTTGAACTCTTCCTGAACTTCGAAGCGCGTCTCGGGATCCGTTGCAGGTTGCTTTTTGCTTCCAAAGAGTTTTTCAAGCCAGGACCTGTTGTCTGCCACCTCCTGCGAGGTTGGGTATGTGGTCGTAACCGTACGGCGTTCCGTGGTGGTCACACTGGTGTCGCGGTTTGCCTGACTCCACGTAATGATCGCAGCGAGGGAGTCGAGCTGACGGGAGAACTTTGCGTTGAGGACGAATTCCGATTTGAGCGTGAAGTAGGAGAACAGCAGTCGTTCCCTTTCGCGCACGAGTTTTTCCATTTCGTCGAGACGGACCAATTGCTCGGGACTGCTCCAGCGCATGCGGCGAAGTGTGTCGAGTGTTAGTATGATAGGTTCAGACTCGTGGAGCAGCGCCTCAGCCGATTTGTATGGACGACGGATCGCGTCGGCGCGTTGAAGTTGGTCGAGCTGAATAACCTTTTGATAAAGATTGTTCAGAGCGCGCAACTTTTCGTTGGGCTGAGCAAGGCTGTTTACAGTGCCGAGGAGTCCCTCGAAACTGTATTTGGTGATGGCGAGAGCTGCGATGATCGCCACACTGGCCAGCACAAAAGCCGCTATGACTTTGCCTTTTACTCCTTTTAACATACCCTATTTAAGTTGCCGGGCTTGTTCTGTAACATGAAGTTACAATATCGGCAAGGAATATGGGCTACCAAAGGTTCCCTGTCGTCAGTAATTGAGGCGTGAACGGCGCTGGAACCACGGTTTCAGCACCGTGCGATCGAGCAGGAAGAATGCGACGATGAGATTTAGAATGATGATCACGTTGACGAGTATTTTGCCGTCGAACGTAACGGATGGGAGGGACATTCGGATACCATCGTCACTGAAAATGACAGAATTCACATCCACGCTGGAATTGTCAAAAATTCCGATAGACACCAGCCACGATGCGAGGCAAACGGTAACCAGCAGACCAACAATTAGCATAATTCCCCTGCGAATGGGTGAGGCAGCGCCGCGGGGATACTGATTCACGCGTGACATGACAGACGGCGTGAAATTTGCCGAGGGCTGTTCGATGGCAGATCCCGAAAACATGGCGTTCAGGGCCTGAAGTTCGCGCAGGCGGGTCTTAAGCGCCGGGTCACTTTCCAGCCGGCGGTGGAGGTCCGCGGTGTCTTCGGCGTTAAGCTGGCCGTCGAGGTATTCCAGGAGTTTGATATCGTCTTGTTCTTTGCTCATGGGTGCAGACTCAAAGCAATAACGCTTCGTGTTTCAATATAGTCTTCATTTCCTCGGCCAGTCGCAATCGCGCGCGGTGGATGCGCACCTTAACGGTGTTGGCCGGCATTCCGGTGATGACGCCGATCTCTTCCAGGGACAGTTCCCGGAGGTAGAAGAGCGTTAGGGCTACCCGATCGGCCTCGTTCAACCGGGCCATTGCCATTTGGATGAAGCGTTCCTTATCGCTTTTTTCCAAAGTCTTCTCTGTGTCGTGTCCATGGGCGGCCACAGTTTCAGGGATGTCCTGAAACGTAACTTTCCGCGTTCGGCGGAGGCTAATCGCGGTGTTGAACACAATCCGGTACAGCCACGTCGAAAATTTCGCCTCCCGGTTGAATTTTGCCAGGTTATGGTATGCCTTCACGAAAGCATCCTGCGCCGCCTCCTCTGCTTCGGGCCGTACGCCCAGCACCTTAAGGGCGATGGCAAACGCATAGCCCTTGTAGCGCTCCACGAGTTGCGCGTACACGTTCTGCTCACCCGCCAGCACCCTGTCGATGAGCTGCAGATCGTCTATCTCCCGGGACATGTTCCTGCGCTTGGACGCCAGTCTACCTTATCAAGTTACACCCCGGTCCCGGATTTGCGATCTATACCGCAAATTTATTGGTCAATCATTTTTTTGCGGGTCGTGTAACCTGGGGCGCTGCCACCGGCGTCAAAGTGGCAGAAACTAAAACAACAATGCCATGGGCGTAGAAATTATTGCAGTATTCATACCCATAGTTGCTATTATTGGGGCCGTCATCACCATCATCTACCTGCGGAAATACTCCTACGATGAACGCAGAATAATGATTGACAAGGGGGTAGACCCTTCCCTTTTCAGCAAGCCGAGACGCGACGACACAGGTCCGCTGAGAGCATCACTGCTGCTGATCGGCGCAGGCATAGGTCTTCTGCTCGGCTATTTCCTCGACAATGCTTATCGCATGGAGGAGGTGGCTTACTTTTCAATGCTGTTTATCTTCGGAGGTCTTGGGCTGGGAGCAGCCTATCTCATTGAGGAGAAAAAGCAAAGAAAGGGGCGGGAGCTATGATGCGATCAATATGAGGGCTTTGGATTGGCCGGCTTCACAACGATCACCCGGCCATCTAATTCCTTTTCATTGAGACCATCGATTGCGTTCCGTGCTTCATCATCATTCGGCATCTCAACGAAACCGAATCCTTTCGATCGGCCCGTCTCCTTATCCATGATGATTTTCACCGACGTGACGCGGCCATACTGCGCAAAAGCTTTCTCAAGCTGCGCCTGTTGTGTCTTGAAGTTTAGTTTAGCGACAAAGATGTTCATAACAAAACGAGAGAAAACTGATATCTAACAAATTTAGAATTAATTCGGTGTTTTCCTAGTTCACCATGAAGTCAGCGCAGTTGCACTTTATGACAAACCGTTTGTTGTGCCTGATTGTGTTATGAATACATTTAAAGTTGGCCCCCGATAGATCGTGGAATGAGGTGTGGAAATCCCTTTCCGATGGGGATATTGTCCGCATCAATCCCCGCTAAATCCCCGCAAATTGGCCCATTTTCAAAGCATTTGAGATTGGCACAGTTTTTCCTTTTTGTTCAGCGGAATCCGAAAAAATATGAACGCTTTAATCATTATTCTGGGGATAATCATTGCCTATGTTGCTTTTATGGCGCTCGCTGTTGGCTTGGCTCGCGTCATGTTTCCAAAGATCGACATTGACGAGGCCGAGTTGCTCGACCTCGGTGTACTGAAAATGAAATCGAAAGCGAAGAAGCTGAAAGGAAAAGTTGCCGGACAGTTCCGCAAATTACCTACCGGAAAAATTCCAACAGGATATACGCCGGCGCAGCATCATTCGTTTTAGAAATGAAGGCTTTAATAAGCTGCCAAGATATTTAAGACTCTACAGTAGTGTAGGTTAGGTTTGGGGTTAGGCCGCCAGGAGGGCGGCCTTCTTTTTATGGGGGAGTTGATTTGCGATTAGCGATTAGCGATCAGTGATTTTAGATTTGATTTCGCTAATCCAGCGCTTTCACGCCCGGCAGTTCCTTTCCTTCAAAATATTCAAGCAACGCGCCGCCGCCGGTTGAAACGTAACTTACCTTGTCGCTGAAGCCGAGTTGATTGACAGCAGCCGCGGAGTCGCCACCACCGATGAGAGAAAAGCCACCTTTCTCGGTAGCGCGGACGACGGCTTCTGCAATCTTTTTCGTCCCGGTAGCGAATTTCTCCATTTCGAAGACACCCATCGGACCGTTCCACAAAATCGTCTTCGATTTTTCAATCACCTCTGAAAATACTTGCACAGCCTGGGGACCAATATCCAGTCCCATCCATCCGTCGCGAATGCTGCCGTTTTGAGCTACCTCCGTCTGCGCCTCGTTGTCGAACTTATCCGCGATCACCGAATCGATAGGGAGCATGAGGTCTACATTCTTTTGCTTTGCCTTTTGAATAAGCTCCTTCGCGAGATCCAGTTTATCTTCTTCAACAATCGACTTGCCGACGTTGCCGCCAATCGCCTTGAAGAAGGTGTATGACATACCGCCACCAATGATCAGATTGTCGACCTTGTCCAGAAGCTTCTCGATGATCAGAATCTTGTCTGAGATCTTCGCTCCACCCATGATCGCGGTGAAGGGCCGCTCCGCGCTTTCGAGTACACGCTTTGCATTGTTTAACTCCGCTGCCATCACGTAGCCCGCACATTTTTCATTAAGGAACTTCGCTACGATTGTGGTACTGGCGTGCGCACGGTGCGCAGTTCCGAACGCATCGTTTACATAAATGTCTCCGTGACGCGAAAGTTTTTCAGCAAATCCTTCATCGCCCTTTTCTTCCTCCTTGTAGAAACGCAGGTTCTCCAGCAGAAGGACTTCGCCGGGCTTCAGCGCCGACGACAACTTGAAGGCTTCATCACCGATGCAGTCGCCGGCAAACGTCACCTTTGTTCCGAGTAGCTTTTCCGTCGTCGCGACGGTATGCCGCAATGAATATTTGTCTTCCGGTCCGGACTTAGGCCTGCCGAGATGCGACATCAATACACAACTGCCTCCATCGCTTAATATCTTCTTGAGGGTGGGGATTGTCGCCCGGATTCGGTTATCATCAGTAACGTTGAATTCTTTATCCAAAGGCACATTGAAATCTACGCGAATCAGAGCGCGTTTACCGCTGAAGTTAATGTCGTCGACTGTTTTCATTTTGGTGTATTGCTGTTGGTGATTTTTTTGCGACCGCCAAGATAACAAATCGAGCGACATGTCGGATACGGATCTTTGAGGGCCAGAAATCAATCGCCGAAACTTATCCCCAACCCCCGTGCGGCCCGCACCAGGTACGAATTTTTGTCGACATAATTGTACTCCTTTGTCGCTTCTTCCAGGGGAACCGAGCTAATCTGGTTGTTCCGAAAGGTTACCATCTGGCCAAACTTTCCCTCCAGTGCCAGCTCAAATGCCTTGATTCCAAAAAGACTGGCGAGTACGCGATCGTATGCCGTGGGCGTTCCGCCACGCTGGACGTGTCCGAGTATCGTCTCCCGGATCTCAGCCTTGCATCCGGCAGCCTTGAGTTCACTCGACAGTTGATAGCAAATGCCGTGAAGCCGTTTATGCTCCGACCCTTTTTCTCCTGTCCCTATCGTGGATGATCCGATGGCGCGTGCACCCTCGGCGACGACAATGTTCACAAAGCCTTTGCCTTTGGTGTAGCGGCGGTCAATACGCTGAATGATTTTTTGGACATCATAGGGAATCTCGGGAATGAGACATATTTCAGCGCCACCCGCGATTGCGGTGTGAA
>DATCLO010000050.1:0-9743 GCA_036563875.1 Cyclobacteriaceae bacterium | reverse complement strand
AAGGGTGCAACGGCCTCTCACAAAATCCGTGGTTCGGCATTTTTTGTTAGCGGAGAGAGAGGGATTCGAACCCTCGGTCCGATTGCTCGGACAACGGTTTTCGAGACCGCCCCGTTCGACCGCTCCGGCATCTCTCCATAGTCGCCTGCAGTAGGATTGCGATCCTGCTGTCGGCAAAAAGGCGGCGCAATTTAGCAAGGTTTGTGGAAATTCCTCGAAACAAGTTGCCTGTGCCAGAAGTAGTGGATGCTACTGCCTATTGGAACTCAATAGTTCCAAAGCTTTCATAATCATGAAAATTCTTCCTCGTCGGCTTCCACGACCAGTGTGACCTTCCTGTGTCGTAATCGATCCGATAAAAGTTCGCCCTCCAGCGGTCACCTTTCTTCGGTGGGCCGGGGATGATGGGTTTGAGCAGGGCGTAAGGAATGAACATCTCTGCGGTCCAGGTATTGTCGTCGCTGATGTGTGTTGCGTGACGGGTAAGGCGCTCACCTTCGTAATGCCATGGCCGCCATCCGAAGAAGTTGCCGTTGTAGTTCGGTACCATAATGGCGAGCTCATAGTTAAGCGGTGATAACTCGTATTCAAAATAGACGGGCACAGATTCGTTTGTCCAGAAGAACACTTCTACAACGTCTTCCCTGTAGAGGTCGGCAAAATCTTCTTTCAGGGTTGCGGTGATTTTGTTGTCCTGACATCGGAAGAGACAATAGATTCCAGTGTCGGAGTAAAGTACCTTGACTTCCGTAGTGTACTTTGAGCCTTCCGCCAGGCGCTGCGGCACACTGATCCAGGGTGTAACGTTCCATTCGGCACTGCTTCCGTCGCCTTTCAAGTCAAAATCAAGTGTGTGTATTACCCGCATGGGTTCCGACTCCGCAGGAGAGGGCTGGGAATGACCGGTAAGCGATATCGATGTCATCAGAAATAGGGTATGTGCGATCCCGTGTGTGAAGGCATTTACGGCCATATCGGGGTTTTCATTAAGATACTGGCGAGAATATGGCGATTTCTCCTCACGGGTCAAATACATTTCTCTAAATTATATCCACCAAACGTAAACCTTCAGTCATGAGAACATCTTTGAGCTTGCTCTTACTTGCCGTGTTGCTGTATGCTGGCAACCTCGCGGCGCAGACCACGCGCCCGCTGCGTATCATTATGATTGGTGCGCATCCTGACGATTGCGATCAAGATGGTGGTGGCACAGCGATCCTGTTTTCCCGGATGGGCCATGCGGTAAAGTTTGTGTCCGTGACCAACGGTGACGCCGGCCATCAGTCGCAAGGTGGAGGTGTTCTCGCCAAGCGGCGCATGGCCGAAGCAAAGGAAGCAGGAAAACGATTTGGCGTAGAGTATGATGTACTGGACAACCACGACGGAGCGCTGCTGCCCACACTGGACGTACGCTTGCAAATCATTCGAAAGATTCGCGAATGGAATGCCGACATCGTAATTGCTCCGCGACCTAACGACTATCACCCCGACCATCGTTATACGGGAGTACTCGTTCAGGACGCAGCCTATATGGTAGCAGTTCCTAACGTTGCTGCTGACACACCACCGCTTGAAAAGAATCCCGTATTCCTCTACTTCCAGGATGGCTTTCAGCGTCCGAATCCATTCCGTCCTGATATTGCAATTGACATCACACCGGTCTTTGCACAAAAAATTCACGCTATGGATGCCCACACCTCACAGTTTTATGAATGGCTGCCCTGGATCGGCGGATATCTGAATGAAGTTCCTTCTGATCCTGCGCAGCGCGAGAAGTGGTTGGCGGAGAACCGGAAGGGTCGCATCACACCGGAGGTCCGGGCATCACTCGAAAAGTGGTACGGTCGCGATAAGGCCGCTACCATTCAATATGCTGAAGCGTTTGAGATATGCGAGTATGGACGACAACCGGATGAAGCGGAGATTCGGCGACTGTTTCCGATGTTACCCGCGCGATAAAAGGAACACAATCTAATTACGACATCATGAAAAAGTATGCCATAATCGTCATTGTATTTGTGATATTGGCTGTAGTCGCATTCTTCTTTTATGATTACTTCCGACCGGCGAGTCCGCCCGGAGAAGTGTCCCTTACTTCCCGCGATCTGACAGTCTCCGTTTCGTACAGCAGACCTTCTGTGCGCGGAAGAGTGATATTCGGCGATCGCGTACCCGGCGATTCTGACCAACAGCCATTGCAACCCTACGGTGAGTACTGGAGGCTCGGCGCGAATGCAGCAACAGAAATTACCTTGTCCCGCGATGTGTTGTTTAACGGATCCGCAATTTCCGCTGGTACCTATCGCATGTATGCTATACCTGGACGCGAATCTTTTGAGATCGTTCTAAACACGGAGACGGGTGTTTCAGGTTCGCAACCACCTGATCCTGCCCGCGACGTCCTTCGCACCAAAGTTCCTGTGGAAAAACCCGCTGCGCCGGTCGAGATGTTTACCATCACACTCGAGGAAGTAAGTGACGGAATGGACATGGTGTTCGAATGGTCGGACGTGCGTTTTGTGGTACCCATAGCCATTCAATAAATTATGGTGACGCTCCTGCCCATCGGTAAACGGTTGGAGGACAACCCAGCCTTTGCTTCGCTGCCTGACTGTGCCGAAATACTGACTATGAACGTACAGTATTACGACATGATTGGGTATCGTCCGCCGTGGATCGGATACTTCGCAGAAGCGGACGGTGTGCTTAAGGGATCAGGAGGATTCAAGGGCGCACCTTTCAAAGGACGCGTTGAAATCGCTTACGGAACGTTCGCGCAATTTCGGCATCAGGGCATCGGTACGGCCATTTGTCGTAAGCTCGTGGAAATAGCGCGTGCAACAGACCCAACCGTCCTCATTGCCGCGAGAACGTTGCCCGACAACAACTACTCTACACGCATTCTTCAGAAGAATGGCTTCGTGTGTGTCGGGATGGTGTACGACAGGGACGATGGCGATGTGTGGGAATGGCATTACGTGCCGCCGGCATAACAGATTGCGTTGATCAGATAACGTTTGAGCCTTACAACAAATGCGTTAGCTCGTTGGTCACATCCTTAAATAACTTCCTGTTTCGAAATCCAGTCCTTCATGATCAACAGGAGAATGTTTCTGAGACAGCTTGGCGGCGGTGCTGCCGGGCTGGCTACTATGATTTGGTTGCCGGGTTGTACAGGCAGTGGGGCTCGTCAGGCCGTAGCCGGCATCCATTCACCCGAATCACAAGGCGTTGCTTCACAAGGACTCATCGACTTCCATGAAGCCGTGAACACCAGTGACCTGGAGTTTCATAGTATAATGATCAATCGTAACGGCAAGCTTATTCTCGAAGGTTGGTGGGAGCCTTTCAAGAAAGAATATATCCATACACTGTATTCGCTGAGCAAGAGTTTCACGTCGACCGCCGTAGGCATGCTATACGATGACGGTAAGGTGAAACCGTCGGATAAGGTCATATCATTTTTCCCGGACAAGCTTCCGGCGAAGGTCAGCGATAACCTGGCGGCTATGAGTGTCCACGACTTGCTCACCATGCACACCGGGCATACGGAAGACACCATGGGCAAGCTTCGCGTTGGTGGTGATGACTGGGTTAAAAATTTCCTCGCGCTTGAGGTACCCGCTGTTCCGGGAACACACTTCCTTTACAACACGGGAGCAACGTACATGTTGTCGGCGATCGTTCAGAAGGTGAGCGGACAGAACCTGATGGACTTTCTGACGCCGCGCCTCTTTGAACCACTTGGGATTGTGGGTGCCGATTGGGAAGCTGATCCGATGGGTATCAATGTGGGTGGATATGGCCTGCGTATCCGCGCGCAGGATATTTTGAATTTTGGTCAATTGTACTTGCAGGAAGGGGAGTGGAATGGCAAACGAATCCTGTCGAAGGAGTGGGTTTCCGAGGCAACGCGCAAGCAGGTGAACTCACAGGATAACGATAGCGACTGGGGTCAGGGATATGGTTATCAGTTCTGGCGTTGCAAGCCGGGATGCTATCGTGGTGATGGCGCTTTCGGCCAGTATTGTATCGTGGTGCCGGATAAGAACGCAGTAATTGCAATTACCAGCGAGACGAAAGATATGGCTGCGTCGATGCAACTCGTTTGGGATCACATACTTCCTGCTATGAAGGATACGCCCTCATTGCCCGATGATGCCGCGGCGGCGGATAAACTCAGGTCGATGAGTGCAGGTCTCAAGCTTGCGATCGAGGGTACGTCAGTCGCGACAAACCGAAAAGATCAGGTGAACGGCAAGACATATCAGTTCGCAGAGAACTCGTACAACGCGCAACGCGTGTCGTTTTCCTTTGCCGGTGATCAATGCGAGGTAACATTTGAAGAAGATGGTAAGGCGATCCGTTTCAAGAGCGGGGCAGGGGCGTGGGTTACCGATGGCGAAAAGCCCGGCAACAGCCTCTTTGCGTTACGCGGCCGCACGCCAGTCCGCACAGCCATAAGCAGCCATTATTATTGGAGTGACCCCGACACTTTGGTGGTGACTGCGAAGTACGTCGAGAACGCTCACCACGACGTGTTTACCTTCGTCTTTTCCGATGACGGATTGGAGCTGAGGTTCGGCAATAGCGTTTCTTCCTTCCGCGGTGACGCCGATCCACGCGCGCCGATCCGCGCCGCGCTTGTAGACGCGTAGGAGCTACGCTCCCTTTTCGACCGTCAGTCTTCTCGCAACATATAACGACACCAAACTGAACGCCACCGCGATAAAGCCGACGTATTGATAATTGGCGAGCGCTTTGATTTCGCTGCCGGTGACTGAGGGCTTTTCTGTGACAATCAATCCCGCAATGAACGATGCCAGTCCTGATGTGAGTTGTTGCACGGATGAGCGAATGCTCATGTAACTGCCGCGGTTTTCAGGACGTATGACTGCCGTTTCCATCGTAGTAGACGGTACCATCCGGCCATTGCTGAAAATGAAAAACACAGCGGTAACGAACAGCGCAAGCCAGAGGGACACCGGCGGCAGGTTGGTGATTACCAGGATCGGTATGATCACCAAGGATCCGAAGATGGTGAATATTTTCAGCCGTCCGTGTTTATCTGCCATCCTCCCGACCCAGGGTGAAAAGAACATTGTACACAGGCCTCCGACAAGATATATGTACGCGAGTTGATCATTGGTAAATCCGACGTTGCCCACCATGTACGGTGCAACGAAAGGAATGATGGTAAAATGCCCAAGCATCAGCATAGACGTAAACGTTAGGCCGAGGCGCGCGTTCGGACGTCCGAAGATTCTCGCGAGAACTTCTAACGGTTTGGGATGAACACCGGCGATGTGTGCGGTCATCGGCTTCATGAAGACGACGATCAGGCCGTTAATTACCAGCGAGAGAATTCCCAGGAACAAAAAGGGTGCATGCCATGAGAACTTGCTCGCCATGAAAAGACCGAAGGGTACGCCAAATACCGACGCCACCCCGAAGGATGCCATGACCGTTCCAATCCCTCTGGCGCGACGCTCAAGGGGAACGGCGTCACTGACTATAGAAAGTACCAGGGCACCGATCACGCCGCCGAAGGCTCCAGTCAGGGAGCGGGTAATCAGCAGTATGGCATAGGTCGGAGCGAATGCGCAGGCGAGTGTACCCAGCGCAAATCCAAGGTAAATGACGAGCAGCGCCTTCTTTCGGTCGTAGCGGTCGATCCAGAACGAAATCAGGAAACCAAAAACCCCTGCCGTAATGGTATAGGAAGCCACGAGTAGGCTAAACTGACGGGGTGTAATGGAAAAAATTTCCATCAGCAGTGGTCCCAATGGCATCACGATCATGAAATCCATGATGTGGGTGAACATGCCTGCGGCAAGCAGCAAAAGCAGTATTCGCTCGTTCTTCATACGTTATCGATGGTGACAATTGCCGAGACGAAGCCGGCAAATAGAAATTTTAACTGAAAAACGTTTTTTTTGTTGCAATTCAACTACGATTCCCGCGGCAGCTCATCCTGACAAACGGGCGTGCAACATAACCTTTATTCCCTTAAACTTGTTTCAGGAATGATTGTTGTTCCAAAAGAAAGTATGAAAAAAGCGCTCTGTCTTGCCATAATAGGTTTGCTTCTCACGGGGGCGTCCAGTGCTCCCCGCGTGATCGTATTTTACGGTGATAGTCTCACGGCAGGTTACGGCATCGACCCGGATTTTGCCTTTCCTGCGCTCGTAGGCAAAGCCCTGGAGAAACAGGGCAGAGAGGTGAAGGTCGTAAATGCAGGATTGAGTGGAGAGACTTCCGCAGGGGGACTATCACGCATCGACTGGGTGTTGCGCCAACCGGTGGACATTTTCGTGCTTGAACTGGGCGCTAACGATGGCTTGCGCGGCTTGCCCATCGAGCAGACGGAAAAGAACCTTCAGGCAATTATCGATAAGGTTAGGGCAAAGAACCCGAGTGTGAAGATCGTGATTGCCGGAATGATGGTGCCACCGAATATGGGTCCGGACTACTCCACGCGGTTTCAAAAAGTGTTTCCTGAACTGGCACGCAGAAATGATGCCGCGCTGATTCCTTTCTTGTTGCAGGACGTCGCCGGTATTGAGTCGCTCAATCAGGCTGATGGCATTCATCCCAACGTGGAGGGTCACCGGATCGTCGCCCGGAATGTGCTGAAAGTGCTTGAGCCGCTCCTGTAAATCCCCCAAATCCAATCGGTTTCGGGCTCAATCCACACCTGTGGGTGAAATATTCGCTAAAGTTTTGCGACTACTTTAGCATATTGAGGATCAAATAAACAAGAAACCCCCGTTCATCGATGAAGGATACCGTGCTGTCCGTTGAAGACCTCACCAAGGTATATCGCTCCGGAGATAAAGAGTTGGTTGTACTTGATCATGTAACCTTTTCGGTAGAGCAAGGGACGTCGCTGGCCATCATAGGTCCTTCTGGAAGCGGCAAAACGACGTTACTGGGATTGTGCGCAGGGCTGGATACGGCCACCAGCGGTGTTGTGTCCTTAATGGGCTATAAGCTCAATACTTTGGATGAAGATGAGCGTGCGCACATCCGCAACCAGTATGTTGGATTCGTGTTTCAAAACTTTCAGTTGTTATCGACACTGACGGCACTCGAAAACGTCATGGTACCGCTGGAGTTACGGGGTGAGCGAAATGTTGCCGGTAAAGCGAAAGAGCTATTGAAGCGCGTGGGACTTTACGATCGCCTTCATCACTACCCTTCGCAGCTCTCCGGTGGCGAACAACAACGCGTCGCTATGGCACGCGCCTTCATCACCGACCCCAAGATTCTGTTTGCCGATGAGCCGACCGGCAACCTCGACGATGAGAATGCTAGTCATGTAACGGACTTGCTGTTTGGCATGAACAAAGAAAAGGGAACCACGCTCGTTCTCGTTACCCACAATCTTGAGCTTGCACGAAGAACACAACTCATTCTGAGGATGAAGGGTGGACGTCTCGTGGAACAGGAAAAAGTCGCTGCCGTCTGATCAGATCATGAGTGAATATAAGACACACGTTGAACGCAACGGACGCTCCCTCTTCCGCGATGGCTGGGTGTGGCTCATGGCCTGGCGTGATGCGCGTCATAATTTCTCAAGACTTTTCCTGTTTACTGCCTCTCTCGTTACGGGCATCGCGGCTGTCGTGTCTCTCGACTCACTCAACAATACTATACAAAACGATATCGACGCCAATGCGCGACGCCTGCTGGGCGCTGACATTGTGATCAGGGCCGACAACGCCATCGAAGACGAGATAACGACGACGGTGGATTCACTGAAGCTTGAATCGATGTTTTCGGCCGACATGGCTTCGATGGTCTTGTTTCGGCATAACGGCCAGTCGCGCCTTATCAAGCTGATAGGTTTTTCTGAATCGTTTCCCCTTTACGGCGAAGTGGTAACTGTTCCGGAACATGTGTTCGACACAATTCAATCGGGTGCGTACGCCATGCTTGACGAGTCGCTTGCAAGTCAGTATGAGGTTAGTTCGGGCGATACGGTCAAGTTGGGCACCATGGATTTTGTGGTCGTGGGTGTTGTTCAGGAAATCCCCGGCGGTGGAGGAATCCTGTCAACATTCACGCCATCCGTATACATCAGCTATGCTGCCTTGCAAAAGACGGGGTTAATCCAGTTTGGAAGTCGCGTTAACTACAGTCTTTACTTAAAGGGAGATAATGAACAACAGATCGCGTCTGCTGTTGAGGTCCTTCGGCCGTTGGCCAGACGTTACGGTCATGGAATTGATGATGTGGCTGAGCAGAAGGAAGATCTGGGGCGTGCATTTCAGTCGATCTATCGTTTCTTTTCTCTTCTTGCATTTGTAGCACTCATCCTTGGCTGCATGGGGGTAGCCAGCTCGGTGCATATTTACGCCCGGGAGAAACGCGATGAGGTTGCCGTGCTGCGGTGCGTTGGCTCGTCAGGATGGCAGGCATTCAATATTTACTTTATCCAGATTTTCCTGTTGGGCATCTTCGGAAGCGTGATCGGCGCGTTTGCAGGACTTGCCATACAACAGGCTATTCCACTGCTGCTTCGCGGTGTCGTTCCTTTCGAAGTTGGTTTTTCAGTGTCATGGAGTTCGCTTTTCCTGGGACTGTTCCTTGGAACACTTGTTTCAATACTCTTCTCAATTCTGCCCCTTGTTTCTGTGCGCTTTGTTCCTCCGCTAACGGTCTTGCGATCGGAGTCAGAGCCTGAGACCTCCTTTTCGAAGACGCGCGTTGTGGTACTTACCCTGATCGTCATCTTCCCGTTAGCATTCGCTGCATTTCAAACGGGAAGTCTGTTGACCGGTGGTGCATTCTTTGTTGGTTTGCTGGTGGCGTTGTCGCTGCTATTTGCAGTTGCCGGGCTCTTGTTGAAGCTGGTGCGGAAATATTTTCCATCCGGCGCGAGCTTTATCTGGCGGCATGCATTGTCGAACCTCTTTCGTCCCAACAACCAGACGCGATTGCTGATGGTGACCATTGGATTGGGTGCATTCATCATCTCTACGCTAAACGTGGTAGAGGAAAGCATGCTGAACCAGGTTGAATTTACGGGTAGGGAAAATCAATCGAACACCATTCTTTTTGACATCCAGCCGTTTCAAAAGGATGGCGTCGTCAATCTGATGCGCGAAAATGGTCTGCCCGTCAACCAGGTTGTCCCGATTGTCACGTGCCGGCTCAGCGAAGTCAACGGAAGAACGATACGCGAACTGCAGGCCGACACGACGGATCGAACGCGCAATTGGGCGTTGACGAGGGAATACCGTGTAACGTATCGCGATACGTTGCATCATTCGGAAAAATTAGTTGAAGGAGAAATTCAGCATCGCAAGAATGCGCGCGATTCGGTATACGTAACGATCTCGGAAGGCATGCATGAAAATCTCAACGTCAAGATCGGTGATTCGCTCGTCTTTGATGTTCAGGGTGTTCCTGTAAAAGCGTACATCAGTGGGATGCGGAGTGTCGACTGGCCAAAGGATCCACCCAATTTTATTTTCGTATTCCCGACGGGTGTGCTGGAAAATGCACCACAAGTGTACGTAACCGCGACTCACATTGATGAGCAACAAACGGCCAACAAATTCCAGCGCGAACTCGTCACCGCTTTTCCCAATGTGTCGCTGATTGATTTGCGACTAATTCTTGCGACTGTGAACAGTCTTTTCGACAAACTTGGGTTGCTAGTTCGTTTCCTGGCGTTGTTTAGTATCGCCACGGGACTTATCGTTCTGGCGGGTGCGGTGATTAACAGCAAGTTT
>DATCLO010000049.1:0-6350 GCA_036563875.1 Cyclobacteriaceae bacterium | reverse complement strand
GTGTAATACTTACCACGAATGCGAACAGTCTCACCTTCGATGTTTTCAATGTTGAAGTTTTCTTCCCAGCAGTTGGCGGGACGAATTTTTTTCAGAATGTCTGACAGCTGCTTGCCCAACTCATAAAAGCTCAGCGGCGCCCGGTTGTCCTCAGCGACAAAGAACGACAGCGTTGCGTTGAAACCCTCGCCTACATACACTTCATCTTTGCTTGTCGTCATCGCCAGGAAAGCGTCCTCCGCGATGTCTATGAATTCCGTTTCCTCACGACCAAAGAAATCGTCAAACGGGTCGGAGTCGAAAAATCCACGGAAAGGATCGCTACGCTTCACTTGCGCCGGTGGACCTACGCGAACGGTTTTTCCTTGCGACGAAATCTGGCGGCCGTTGACCGTCATCGTAAAAGGAGGAACCCGATAGCTGCCCTGCGCGATTGGCATGTAGGTCATCGTGACGCTTTGCGATGACGAGATCTGGCCGTTGATAATGCTGGTGGAGGATTGACTCGACGTACCGCGCTTGCGAAAGCCTTCGATTTCGGGGAACTCACCGTAGTCTCTCAGGCGTTCATTTTTGACTGTAACCGTGATGGTCCACGCCTCGTTTTCGGCTACTTCGTCCGGTCCGAGCGTGATTTCGACGTCCTGGGCCAGAGTAGCCCCGGAAAAGAGAAAAAACCCCAAAAACGCCAGAAATCGGCCGATATTATGTACCGATGTCATAATTTTTCAATCCGATCAAAAT
Source organism: Cyclobacteriaceae bacterium (assembly GCA_036563875.1). Lineage (GTDB taxonomy): Bacteria > Bacteroidota > Bacteroidia > Cytophagales > Cyclobacteriaceae > ZC4RG29. The sequence continues at coordinate 5,606 of DATCLO010000049.1, read as the reverse complement.
TACGTCGCAATGACCTTACCAATTAACATTTTTTATATATTAACAGTCCAATGCATTTTTTGATTTTTTCATCTTACATCAAATTATCGCTGCTATGCTGAACTACGTCAAAACTGTACTCACAAAGGTGAGTTTTGACTCCCGGCTCTTTGAAAAAGAGCTGCGGAAAGCTATCAGGATGCTGATAGCCGAAGAAGTAAACGAACTCAGAAGGTGGTGTTACGCCAGCTTCGGGAAACAACATGAGGCGATTCTTAACCGGTGCTTTGTGTACGCTTAGTACATCTGCCGGACGCAAGCGTCAGTTTATCTGTATCTGACAAATAACAGAACGTTAAGGCGAATACCGAAATAACTGACGCGTGGGTACAAGAAGTTCAATGTTGAAACATCAGCCCCCTGCCAAGGCAGGGGGTTTTAATTTATTGAGGATACCGACAGAAGCCTGGCTATGGATGGCTGCACTCATAGCACTGGCATTTCATAATCCAGACTCTGGAAAACATCTGGCGCTATGTCCGCTCCATTACCTGGGTTTTGATTTCTGTCCCGGCTGCGGATTGGGTCGTTCAATATCTTACGCACTGCATGGCCAACTCGCTGACTCTTTATCGATGCATCCGCTGGGTGTATTTGCCCTGATTGTCTTATCTTACAGGATTGTTCAACTCATACGACATCACATCGCCTTCAATACATAACCTCTTTTGAAACCTACCTCTTAGTCTATGGCAAAAATTATCGACGTACTTCCCGAGCTGCAGGGTGAGGAAATGGCCTATGTGCAAAACCTGATCAAGGACCTGGATGATGAAAGGGCAAGATCCTTTGCCGTCGTGTATCGCGCGCGGAGAAGAGACCCTCAGCTCATCCTAATCACCGCACTCCTTGGATTTGTTGGATTCGCCGGCATACACCGTTTTCTTATCGACCAGATAGGCATGGGTATCTTGTACCTGTTAACTGTCGGCATATGCTGGGTCGGAACCATCATCGACCTGGTGAATTATCAAAAACTCGCGTTGGAGTATAACATGAAAGTGGCCCACGGCGCGATTTCGTCGATAGGGTAAGACCTCAGGCAGCCTTCTGAGACTTCTGCTTTCCCTGTTCGTCGGCTAAGGATTTTCCATCCGCGGAATCGTCAGTGTCGGTTTTTGATGCTTCGAATGATTTTCTCACGCTTTCCAGTTTCGACGGTGAACAGAAGGTCAGGGCGAAGGCCTCGCGCAGACTTCGGCTCTTGCGGATGTCGCGGAACAGCTCTATCCACTCGTGAAAGTTGAGGTAAATGGGATTGTAACTTTTGACAGGCTTGGTAATACCATAAGTCGGTTTTTCATCTTCAGGCTGAAATGTTCCAAACATGCGATCCCAAATGATGAAAGTGGAACCGTAATTCCTGTCGAGATATTTATCGTTGCTTGCATGGTGCACCCGATGATGTGATGGTGTAGTGAAGATGTATTCGATGACACGGGGAAGCTTGCGTATGTACTCCGTGTGAATCCAGAACTGATACAGCACGGCAATTTGATGACATATGAGGAAAGTCACAGGATCGAAGCCGACCAAAGGTACCGGAATAAAGAATATGATCTTAAGTTGCTGCGTCCAGCCCAGCCTGAAGGATACAGACCAGTTGTACTTTTCTGAATTGTGATGCGTGACATGGGTAGCCCACCAGAAGCGGTTTTCGTGCGCGATTCGATGCGCCCAGTATCGCCAGAAGTCCACCCAAACCAGGCAAAGTATGAATGACCACCACGTTGGCGGGATGCTCCACGGCACGAGATTGTAAAAGAAAAGCATCACACCAAACGTGAACACTTTCAGCGCCGCGTTCAACGCAACATTACCCAACCCAATAACGGTAGCGGCAAGCGTGTCTTTCGTATTGTAGTACTCTTTCTTCTTGTATAACGTCACCACCCATTCCACCAGCACCAATCCAATCATGACGGGCGCTGCATAGACGATGATATTGGGTATATCAAGGTTAATAAGATCCTCGTAGGTAACTGCCTTCTTGTTCATTTCCTTAAAGTTGTGGGAGAAAATCCTGGGAGGAAGTGCACCCGGTACTTAGGGGTCTTTGCAATAAAGCAAATACCACACCCAATTACTAGCGCATTATGAAAACTTCTTCTCGGAATGAGGTTGACGTACATGGGCAATGTTGCGCATCAACCCCTCAAATCCTGCGCGTTTGAGCGCTGATCGGCCAAAAACAGCCTCAAAGGTTTCCTGCGTGATGTCTTTCCAGTCTTGTCGAATTATTTCTTTCAGCGGTTCTGAAGGATCGAGCCTGGGCTCACTGTGCGGGCGCGCAAAGCGATTCCATGGGCATACATCCTGGCATATGTCGCAGCCAAATATCCAATTGTCGAATTCATCCCCCGCTTCCTGAGGAATTTCTTCCCTGAGCTCAATGGTGTAGTAGGAAATGCACCGACTCCCGTCTACAACATACGGCTCTGGAATCGCATTGGTAGGACACGCGTCCATACATGCCGTGCATGTGCCGCAGTAATCTTTCGCAGGGGAGTCATATTCCAAGTCAAGGTCGATAATGAGTTCGGCAAGGAAGAAGAAGCTTCCCATGGTGCGGTTCAACAACAACGTATTCTTGCCAGTCCATCCGAGTCCCGCACGGGCCGCCCACGTTCGTTCCATTACAGGTGCGGAATCAACAAATGCCCGTCCGTTAATATCTCCGATTTTTTCCCTAAGCGTCTCGAGCAATTGCTTAAGACGCTCACGTATCACGAAATGATAGTCTTCGCCATAGGCATACTTTGCGATCTTCAGCGTGCCTTCCTGCGCCAGATCGGTGGAAGGGAAATAGTTGAAGATGAGGCTGACGACTGACTTGGCGCCGGGTACGAGCCTGGTAGGATCCACACGCTTGTCGAAATGACGCTCCATGTAGCCCATCTTGCCGTGATAGCCGCGACGAAGCCACTCCTCCAGCTGCCTTGCTTCCTCTTCCAGGAATTCCGCCTTCGAAATTCCGCAATAGGAAAAACCTAGCTGCAAGGCAGCGGTCTTGATGATGTGTGTGTTCTTAACGGTTTGCGACATAGAGCCGGCTCAGTCAAACAGACTTGGCCGATGGGATGCCGGCGGCTTTAACTTGAGGTGCTTATATGCCTTTTCAGTTGCCTCGCGACCCCTCGACGTCCGCTTTATGTAACCCTCCTGGATTAGGAACGGTTCATATACTTCTTCGATCGTCTCGGCTTCTTCGCCAGCCGCGGTGGCAATGGTAGATATACCGACGGGTCCGCCCTTGAACTTGTCAATGATCGTCATGAGAATGCGGTTATCCATTTCGTCCAGGCCATGCTCGTCGACGTCCAGTGCATTGAGCGCCATCTTCGCGATATCTATGGAAATAGTACCATTTCCCTTGATCTGCGCGAAGTCGCGCGTCCGTCGCAGGAGGTTGTTTGCGATACGTGGCGTTCCCCGACTGCGACGTGCAATCTCAAAAGCCGCATCGTCGTCGATGGGCGCGCCCAGAATGCTGGCAGAGCGTTTGACAATCCTGGTAAGCAACTGGGCATCGTAGTATTCCAGTCGCGCGTTGATGCCAAAACGGGCACGCAGAGGCGCCGTTAGCAAGCCTGCCCTTGTTGTCGCGCCAATGAGGGTGAAGGGGTTGAGACCTATCTGCACCGACCGGGCATTCGGACCGCTGTCGAGGAGGATGTCGATCCGGAAATCTTCCATCGCCGAATACAGGTATTCCTCAACGACAGGATTCAGCCGATGGATTTCGTCAATGAAAAGGACATCCCTCGGTTCCAGGTTCGTAAGCAAACCCGCCAGGTCGCTGGGCTTGTCCAGCACCGGACCGGACGTAACCTTGATGCCGGCCTCCATCTCGTGAGCGATGATGTGGGCGAGCGTAGTTTTTCCAAGTCCGGGGGGTCCATGGAGAAGGACGTGGTCGAGAGATTCATTGCGCTGGCGTGCTGCCTGCACAAAAACACGAATGTTATCGACAATCTTCTGTTGGCCGGTGAAATCTGCGAACGTGAGCGGTCGCAATACCTTCTCGAATTCTTTCTCGACGGCGCTCATGCCGGTACCTTCCGGATTCAGATATTCTTCACGCATAAACCATCCAGGATTCCGTCGAAAGGTAGCGAAATAAAAGATTATATTTGCCGCCCACACCCTCCTATGAACAACCGCGCACGGAACATTCTGTACACGATTTTTCTGTTGGCTTCCGTGTACGTTGTCTATACAATCCGAAAGAAGCCCGACGAGCCGCGCATTGCTTTTGCCGGTCGCACCATGGGGACGACATATTCCGTCATTTACTACGACGACAAGGGACGCGATTTGCAGTCGGCGGTGGACTCCGTACTTGAGGTGTTCAACAAAAGCCTGAATACGTATCTGCCTGACTCGGAAATTTCCCGGTTTAATACCGGTGCGTCACTGCGTTTCCAACTGCCCTACTTTTATCCTGTACTCAAGCGGTCAAAAGAAATATACGAGAGCAGCGGCGGCGCGTTCGATCCGACAGTGATGCCACTTGTAAATGCGTGGGGCTTTGGCCCTGCCAGGGCACTGCATCCGGATTCTGTTCAGATTGACTCCCTGCTGCAGTTTGTTGGAATGGACAAGGTTTTTTTCAACGAAGACAGCGTATGGAAAGAAGACCCTCGCGTACAACTCGACTTCAGCGCGATTGCAAAAGGATACGGTGTAGACATAGTTGCGAATCTTTTGAAGGAAAAGGGTATCAAGAATCTTTTTGTCGAAATCGGTGGAGAGGTAGTAACATCAGGCTCTAACATAGGTGAAGGACGACCCTGGCAGGTGGGCATCCTTGATCCGAACTCGACAATCGATATGCAGTCCTATATCGCCTACGCACAATTAAAGGATATGGCCCTCGCGACATCCGGAAATTATTTCAACTTTCGAATCGAGAACGGCAAGAAATTTTCCCATACCATCAACCCCGATATTGGTTACCCCGTACAACGGAACATCCTGAGTGCATCCGTCTTTGCAAAAGATTGCATGACGGCCGACGCATGGGCTACGGCGTTTATGGTTATGGGTGAACAGCGGGCCATGGAAATTCTCGATGAACGCGACGACATCAACGCCTTCCTGACATACACCCAACACGACGGATCGATCGGGACTTTTTCTACAGAGGGACTTCGCAACATACTCAAGCTAAACCGGAAGCAGCAGCCATGACCATAAAACTGATCGTGCTCTTCCTTGCGCCGTTGCTGGCGGGTCTTCTTATCTACCTCGTTCCGAAAGGTCGGAACGCGAATTACAGGCTGTTGCTTGTCTTCGCGGGCTCGTACCTGTTTGCTATAACGGTAAGCCACATTTTGCCCGAACTATATCTGCAGCACGAGGAGGTAGGGTATACAGGAATTTTCGTTCTTGCCGGATTCTTTCTCCAACAGGTGCTGGAGTATTTTACTTCAGGTGTCGAACACGGCCATTTGCATGGTCACCACGGCCATCACGATCACGACCATCACGACCATCATCACGATCATGCACACCACTCTCACACGATGTCAGCGTTTGTGCTGCTGGTGGCTTTGTGCATTCAT
>DATCLO010000048.1:0-4925 GCA_036563875.1 Cyclobacteriaceae bacterium | reverse complement strand
GATCCGTACCAGGCCAGGGGCACGGCTATCGCAAATGCCAGCAGGACAAGCCTTACGAATTCCTTTGACATCATTCCTGTGATCTGGCTGACTGTTGCGCCAAGTGCCTTCCGGATGCCGATCTCACGCAGGCGACGTTCTGCCATGAAAGAGGAGAGCCCATACAACCCGAGGCTGCAGATGATCATGGCGATTACGGAAAATGAAGTGATGATTCTCGATATGCGTCGGTCTTCCTGATATTGCTCCTGCAAAGCTTGGTCAAGGAAGGTGTATTCAAACGGTGCATCGGAAACATGTTCACGCCATAGGTCTTCAATGCGTGAAATCGTTTCGGAGAATCCGGTGGTGTTCAGGCTGGCGATGACAAAATTGTAGCGATCGGGGCTTCCCGGGATTTCGAAGAACAGCGGAAAGATCGGTTCCCGGAGTGATACCTGATTGAAGTCTTCCATCACGCCGATGACCTCAAACGTGTATTGCTGTCCCTGCCAGTCGAAGTGCAACCGCTCACCAATCATCTCCTCCGGTGTAAGACCAAATTTTTCCGCAGACGCGCGATTGATGACCACTCGGTTGTTGGATTCGGCCTCGCGATTGTCTTCGAACGATCGGCCCGCAATTATGGGGATACCCAACAACTCGATATACCCTGCGTCAACAATATTTCTGCGGTTGAGGATGGCCGTTTCCATGCTGCCGCCATCCCGATAAAACACCATGTCATTAAAAACCTGTGTTCCGGGAGGGTAGTTGCTGGCGGACACAGCTGAAACGGAGCTTAGCTGTGAGATTCTATCTTTCAACACCGTATACTGTCGCTTTGCCTCGGCGGTGCGCAGAGGGATAAGGATCTTGGCGTTGGGATCGAAGCCGAGATCCTTTTTTTCAAGGAACGAAAGCTGACGTGAGATTACGAATACACCACACACCAGCACAATGGCGATGACAAACTGAAAGACCACAAGCGCCTGGCGCAGTTTTCCCGATGCGCTCCCGAGGGAGAATTTTCCCTTAAGCACCTCGGCCGGCTTGAATGACGACATGTAGAATGCGGGATAGCTGCCCGCGATGAGGCCTGTTATGATCGTCAGCCCAATTAGCGCGAGGATGAAGTACAAGACATTGTCATTGTTGAATGAAATGCTTTTTCCCGCCAGCTCATTGAACAGGGGCAGCACGACTTGCACCATCAGGACGCTGATCACCATTGCGATAAACACGATGACCAAAGCTTCTCCCATGATCTGCCGGACCAGGTTGCTGCGAAATGCACCCATTGCTTTTCGAATGCCAATCTCGCCTGCACGTTTGGCTGCTTTCGCCGTCGATAGGTTCATGAAGTTGATACATGCGAGGAGGAGAACAAACAGTGCAATGGAAACGATAATGTATATGTGCGTTATCCTTTGACTCCGGTCAACCGCCGACTTCAGGTAGATATCTTTTATCGGCTCGATAAACAATGACTTGGTGACGCCGAGCGCTCGCATGTCTTCAGCGCCGTATTTAACCAGGACATCATTCATTTTCCGTTCGACCTCTGCCCTTGAGTGTCCCGGAACGAGTTTGATATATGCCCGTACGAAATTCTGTCCTGCCCACTCATTCGCCGTATTAGAATCGGCGCGGACGTAATACCCCAGGCCTTCACTCATCATCGAGGTGATGTAGTTGGCTTCGAAGAAGCTTTTGGCCCGCTTATACACGCCTGTTACTTTGTAGTTGACCGGATCGCCGCCCTGCGTGATGAGGATGCTCTTGTTAAGTGCTGATTCGTTACCAAAAAGCTTTTTGGCCAGCGGTTCTGAAAGTACGACAGTGTTGGCGTCGGTCAATGCTTTTTTCGGATTGCCTTCTATGAATTCATAGGTCAGAACATCAAAAAGGGTAGAGTCGGCAACGTAGGCATCCTTTTCAAAGAACTTCTTGTCTTCATATTGAATCAAGTCCTGGTCGGTGAACGAGGCGACGACGCGCGCCGCTTCTTCTACTTCAGGAAGCTCTTCTTTTAGCGTCATTGCTATAGGAGGGGAGACAGATCCCAGCTTGTCAAATCCGATAACGCCCTCAAACTGGGTGTTAATGCGGTAGAGGTCATCCAGGCGCTCGTGGTGCCGGTCGTAACTGAATTCGTCCTGGACATACAACGCGAGCAACAGGCAGCACGCGACACCCAGAGATAATCCCAGGATGTTGATCAGCGAAAATATTTTGGTGCGGAAAAGGTTCCGGATGGCGACTTTGAAGTAATTCTGCAGCATGGACAAAAGGGTTTGTGCCGTTAGGGTCCAATATTGATGCCACCCCCGAGAGGGCATTCAGAAAGTGTTCTGGACGCCCGGGACAGTGCGAAAGTGGACAATGCTGTTCCGGGGGCGGACGGTCCCAGGCGAACCTGAATTGGCAAAATTAAGGGCCTTCGGTATATTGGGGACTGCCCTGACAGTGTTAGGGCGGGCCAAACCCACATACCATGGTTGTTAATTACCAACGTATCTACGAACACGCTGGATACCTCTTTTATGCCATCGCCGCTGCTGACGGCGCTATCAAAGATGCGGAGCTTTCCGTAATTAAAGATCTCATCAATAAAGAGTGGCTTCCTCTTGAAGACTCTACCGACGAATTTGGAACCGATGAAGCGCACTACATCTTAATGACGTTCGACATCCTGATGGATCGCGGTCTGTCCGCTGATGAAGCGTTTGAAGTGTTTAAAGATTATTTTGATACCCATAAGGGTGCCTTCACGGAACCTGTCAGACAAAAGATCAAGCTCACAGCTGCCGCCGTTGCCCGCGCGTTTGCCGGGCAGAACAAGGCTGAGTCGAGGTATCTTAAAGAGTTGAAGAAGATGGTGGGATAGGGGCAATGGTTTGCGGTTGACGTGTTCAAAAAAAGAAGTGAACCACAAAGACCGCACATAGGTATGTCGGTGTTTAATGTTCAATTCCTCTCCGTTGCGGAGATATTCTGAATTGCATTCAAGTGGTGGTCATCGTGTTCTGCGACGAAATACATCAAATCAATCACGCGCATTTCCTTTTGCAACCTGGGGTGTAACGAGACTCCGTTGAAATCATTACCACCAAGCGATGATAGCAGTGCGATGGTACGGCTTCTTTCCTGACGGAGTCGTTCGAGGAGTTCATCGATGTGGACCGCATTGAATCCTCCTTCATCCGTGGCGCGGTTGTTAAGGTCTGCTGGCGTCATGACGGGCTTATTGTTTCGTATGTCGTCGAATCGAATCTGCCATAGTGGCTCGAGCACGAAGATATGCCCAATGTGTTCCTTAATAGACCACTTGCCGTCGGGTTTTGTTTCCAACACATCAGCGGGGATTGTTTCGACAACGGACGCAAAGGCCGCGGGTCCGTTGCGCAACCGCGCCATCAGCGGCTCAAACTGCTCCATTCCGAAACTGAAGTCGAACTTTCTTTCAAACCATTTCATATCACATTAGCTGGCGTCCCAATGTGAATGAAAAAGCCGGGACTGTAAAGGGTCATTTTTTTATTTTTCGACCATAACAGTGAAGTTCATCCCTTAAATGTGCTTTCGCCAGTCGCCGTCAGTACACCTGGTATCCCATCGGTTTGTAGGAAAAGTTGTTGGTCATGCCAGCTGAGCACGCTGTTAGGCCAACGATGAGGTCCATGCGAGCTTCAAGCACAACGTAGTCGCCGGCCCGACTTTTTGGCGGCCGTACTTCAATTCGTCCGGTATCAGGGTTAACAGTGACATGCATAAAAACATTGAAGCATACGGGAATCGCATCCGGAGCGATACCAAACTCCGCCAATGCCGCTGCCAGGTTGCCGAAGCACCCGCGATGGGGATTCGTATCGCCGTACAACTTGCGAAACATTTCCGCACTGCAAGGACTAAGAAGAAAATCGTGTCGTCCTACGGTGTCCTCCACCATGTCGAACATCACGTTGCTGCGATTGGAATAGAACGAGTGACCGGCTGTCAGGAATATTGTACTGGCGTAATCGATCGTACGCCCCGACGAAAGCACCTCGCGAGGATCGTGAAGGTTGAAACAGATCAGGTCGGATACCTGTTCTCCTTCGATATCCATAATTCGAAGGCGTTCGCCTTGTTTGAGCACAAACGCCACGCCGCTGCGCGGTCGAATTATGTTCATGCTGGTCAGGATTTCTTTTGTAGTGGACATTTCCAATCAGACTTATAATGAATTCCGCTGTATTGTCGCGTTTCCGGTTTGTCACCGAAGTCGGTGAGCATCGGATTGACAGATCCGGAATAAACGACGTCGCGTTTTCTTACGGTGCGTTTCATCGTTTCATAGCGATTCGTTCTCCGGAGCCTCTCGAATTCCTGGTGTGGATTGAACACCAGGGTAGCATATGGAAAGACGCGTGCCTTTCTTTCGCTTGCTGGATGAAGGCCAATGATGAAAAAAGCCTCTTCTTTCAGACTGAAGCTAAAGCGAGCTGATTCGGGATCATCGTCCACGCGCGGATCGTGTGAGTACCTTTGGCGATCGAGATCTGCGAGCGCATTCAATCGTGTCCAAAGCAGTCTGTCAAACATCCACTCATCGTGGATTCTCGGCGTTCGAAATATGACCGCCGCGCTGTGGTAGGGGGTGTCTACCTTTCGGTAGTCGTCGACAAAGCCGTGCAGAAACTCAAGTATGCGTCTGTCCTCATGAGGGCATTCCATGCTGGTCACAACGAGGCACTTGACGTGACCCTTTGCTACGGCAGCCTTTGCTGCAACACATGGGAAGCCGTGGCTTTGCAGGTGAAGAAGATATTCTTCAATGATGGTGTTATCGGACTTCATGGTATTTCAGTTTTGAGTACGGCGGAATTCCACCATAGGAACTCCGATTGCAGTTTCCGGCGACGGAGTTTCCGACCATGATTCCGAAGCGTGTGGTGTAGCAG
>DATCLO010000047.1:0-37990 GCA_036563875.1 Cyclobacteriaceae bacterium | reverse complement strand
GTGCTGTGGTGTGATTTACCGCAGAGATGAATCAAATAACGACGTTGACGATCTTCCCCGGGACAATGATCACCTTGCGTGGAGGTTTTCCACCCGTCCATTTTTGGATGGTTCCGTCAGCGAGGACGGTGCGTTCGATGTCTGCCGGTGCCATGTCCAGTGCAAGGTTGATTCGCGCGCGAACTTTACCGTTGATGGAGATGGGATATTCGAAGGAATTTGCTACCAGGTATTTTTCGTCGTATTCCGGATAAGCAGCGTTCAGGATGGTTTCGCTGTGTCCCAACAATTCCCACAGTTCTTCTGCGATGTGAGGTGCAAACGGCGACAACACGATGGTCAGCGGTTCGAGGATGGCGCGCTTGTTACACTTCAAAGTCGTCAGTTCATTTGCACAGATCATGAATTCGCTGACAGAGGTGTTGAACGAAAACCTGTCGATATCGTCTGCAACCTTCTTAATCGTCTTGTGTAGTATCCGCAGCTCATCCGTCGTGGCAGGTTCATCGCTCACTTTGAATTCACCTTGTTCATTGTGGAACAGGTTCCAGAACTTGCGAAGGAATTTGTAAACACCATCAATGCCGTTCGTGTTCCAGGGTTTTGAGACTTCAAGAGGCCCGAGGAACATCTCGTACATGCGCAAAGTGTCAGCACCATATTTGGCGACAATGTCATCGGGGTTGACGACATTGTACAGCGACTTCGACATCTTCTCGATTTCAGCGATGCACTTGAATTCACCTTTTTCATTCGTGATGATCGTTGCGGCTTTTAATTCAGGCCGCCATTCACGGAACGCGGCGATATCAAGCGTATCATTTTCTACAAAATTTATATCAACGTGCAACGGTGTATACTCCGCGTTGGTGACCAGCGTTCCGTCAACTGTCACACCATTGTCGCGGAGGAGTGAAATAACATCCTGTGTATTTCCTGACTTTTTCAGGCGTTCCACGATGTCACTACTGATAAATACTTCGCGGTCAAGAGTGGGAGTCAGCTTGAGCCGATAGGCCAACCGTGATATTCCCTGGATGTGGCCCTGGTTGATCATCTTTTTGAACGGCTCTTCCGCGTTCACATATCCCAGGTCTTTCAGCACCTTGTTCCAGAAGCGCGAGTACAAAAGATGACCCGTGGCGTGTTCGGATCCTCCGACGTAGAGGTCGACGTCCTTCCAGTACGATTCGGCTTCGCGACTGCAAAACGCTTCGGTGTTTTTTGGATCCATGTACCGGTACCAATACCAGCTTGAACCGGCCCAACCGGGCATGGTGGTGTGTTCAAAAGGATACTCTTCTCCGGGTGATGGTCTGTATTTCCAGTCGCGCGCCCGCGCTAGTGGAGGCTGTCCGCTTTCTGTCGGCTTGTACTCGTCGATTTCAGGCAGCGTGATAGGCAAATCCTTCATGTTAACGAGATGAGGTACGCCATCCTTATAATACACGGGGAATGGTTCCCCCCAATAGCGTTGCCGTCCGAAGATGGCGTCGCGCATGCGGTAGTTGATCTTGCGGCGACCAATCCCCATAGCTTCTACTTTATCGGCCGCCTTTTCAATCGCTTCATGCCAGGGGAGGCCGTTAAGAAAATCGGAGTTGATCATGGTTCCGGACTTCGGGTTGAAGTCGGGTTTGGTGATGTCGGTGTTCGGTCCCTCCAGTACGTCGATAATCGGCAGGTTGAAATGCTTCGCAAAAGCGTAGTCGCGGGTATCGCTTGACGGCACCGCCATTACTGCACCTGTACCGTAACCAGCGAGAACATAGTCTGCTATCCAAACCGGAACGCGCTCATTGTTGAATGGGTTAATGCAGTAAGCGCCCGTGAAGACACCGCTGATGCGCTTGACCTCGCTCATCCGTTCCCGCTCTGATCGGTTCTTCGCAACTTCAACATACTCCATGACTTCGTCCTTGCGGTCTGGGGTAGTTATTGAAGCGACCAGTTCGTGCTCGGGAGCGAGCACCATAAAGGTAACGCCATAAATCGTGTCGATGCGTGTGGTGAACACGCGTATGGACTTACCGTCCACTCCCTCAAGCGGGAAGTCAAGTTCGCAACCGGTAGAACGTCCGATCCAGTTGCGCTGCATTTCCTTTACGTTCTCCGGCCAGTCGATCGTGTCGAGGCCTTTCAGCAGCCGTTCCGCATACGCAGAAATCCGCATGCTCCACTGCAGCATCTTGATCCGCTCGACAGGATAGCCACCCCGTTCGCTGACGCCGTCTTTGACTTCATCATTGGAGAGCACCGTCCCAAGGGCAGCGCACCAGTTGACAAACGTTTCTGACTGGTAGGCGATGCGATATTTTTGGAGCAGCTGCTCGCGGCTGCGCGCGTCCATCGCCTTCCATTCCGCTGCAGTTACCGTTGGTGTATCGTCATCGCAGGCTGCGTCAACCCGGGTGTTGCCGTGTTGTTCAAGTTCGCGAATCAGCGTTTCAATGGGCTCAGCCCTGCCGTCGCCCTCCTTACGGTTATACCATGCGTTGAACAGCTGCATGAAAATCCACTGTGTCCATTTGTAGAACGAGGGATCACAGGTCTGCACCTCACGGCTCCAGTCGAACGAGAACCCGATTTGTTTAAGCTGACGCTTATAGGTTTCGATGTTACGTGCCGTAGTGATCGCTGGATGTTGTCCGGTTTGTATGGCGTATTGTTCGGCGGGAAGACCGAACGCGTCAAAGCCCATGGGGTGAAGGACGTTGTAGCCTTTCAGACGTTTATAGCGCGCTACGATGTCTGACGCAATGTAACCCAGGGGATGGCCTACGTGAAGACCGGAGCCCGAAGGGTAGGGGAACATGTCCAGCACGTAGTATTTCGGTCGGGATGGATCCGCCTGTACTTCATAAACGCGTCGCCGCTCCCACTCACGTTGCCACTTTTCTTCTATGCGTCGTATCTCGTCCTTGCTGTAGTCGGGCATGTAACAGGAATTTCAGGCCCCAAAAATAACAAATGGCAGTAAATCCCGAGGATGAGTGGGCAAGGGGTTGGAGATATAGGCAAGCGCTACGGGTTGAGAGGGCGGTCAGGAGGCGCTGATTTTCTTCTTTAATTCTTCGATATCTGCCTGTTTCAGCGGCTTTGTAATGAATTGGATGACGTTCTGATTCAGGAAGGCGAGTTCCTTATCTTTCTTGTTGTTGGAGCTTGTCAGCACGACAATCTTGGATCTCGACCTTATGTTTTCCGGGAGTTGTGAGAAGTTCTCAAGGAAAGAAAAGCCATCGATATCGGGCATATTCAAGTCGAGGAAAATAATGTCCGGAGGCGCCTCCCCGTTCAGCATGCGAAGCCAGTTGAGCGCTTCTTCTGCGGACCGGTACAGGACCAGTTCTTCTGAAAATTTATAGACCTCGAGGAATCTTCTTTGAATGAACAGGTCGATATCGCTATCGTCGATAAGAACAGCTTTCGACACCATAATGATCCACTTGGTTACACAGGTTCTTGCTCTGACGAAACTTACTCAAAGTTGCCCGGAATCCCTAAAAAATGGCCCAAATTTTACAAACGCTCTTTTTATTCGATTAAAAAATGTAGTAAAATTGGAGGCTAAAAAAAAGGCTTAATCGCCAAGTCATTCGCCTTACCTGAACCTTTTAAACTCCATTCTCACGATGAAATTAACCCGATATTTCTGTATTCTGTTAACAGCTTCGGCTGGGGTACTCCTGATGGCCTGCGGTAAGTCCGGCAGCGACAAGGAAAAGGCATCAGATGAATTTGCACAAGCCCAGGAGAGCATCAAGAGTAAGATCGAAGAGCTTTCCAAGAACGTTCCTGAACCATCGGAAATACCATACATTCTCCAGTCAACCGGTGCAGACTACAACGCAAGTCTTTTAAACCCTACTTCAAAGGCAGACAGCTACCTGGGACGCAGCGACAAAGTGGCGCTTAACCTGGGTGTTTATGCGACCGACATCGGTTACCTGAGTTCATATGAGAAGACCCAGGAGGCGGTCGACTATATGCACACTTGCAAGCAACTGGCAGATAACTTGAACATCATCGGAACGTTCGACGAGTCACTCGTCAGCCGCTTCGAAGCAAACATATCCAACAAGGATTCATTGGCTTCCCTGCTGAACGCTACGGTAGACAAAACGGAGGCATTCCTCACCAACGACAACAGAACGGAACTCGCCGCGCAGGTTATTGCGGGTAGCTTCATCGAAGGACTTTATATCTCCACGGGTCTTGTGAAGTCGTATCCCAAGGACATTCTGCCGAACGACTCCCGCAACCTGATCCTAACTCCGATTATCCAAAACATCCTCGAACAAAAGAATTCCGTATCCGAGGTGCGGAAGATGCTTGCCTCGGTAAACCAAACCAATGAGATCGCTGCCATAGCATCCGATCTTCAGCAACTCGAAGAGGTTTACGCCAAGCTCAACATTGAAGAACAAATCCGGAACAACCGGGCTGACCTCGTGCTGTCTGACGCTAACCTCGTAGAGATCACTGCGATCGTGGAACGAATCCGCAACAGGATCACCGGATAATCGCAACAAGCATTCTGAAAAAGGGCCGGCAGAATTATCCGGCCCTTTTTATTCGGGGCAGGTCCATGAAACTGAAACTGCATAAGGATGTCATTGCGCTCATCGTGATTGCCATTACCTTGCTAATCCTCTTTGTGATTTTCTGATTCATGTTCTTCATACTGTCCAAGACGCTCAACTATTTGGTCCAACCGCTGGTCATTATCGCGGCCTTATTCCTGGCGTCAGCACTGGTGCGGGGACCGAAATGGAAGCGTCGGACATTTCTCGCCGGACTTTGCCTGTTGTTCTTTTTCTCCAACGGCTTTATCGCAAACGAAGTGATGCGTGCCTGGGAACCGCCCCCAACGCCCTATGAGGCGATCACGAAAACTTACGACTTCGGTATTGTGCTAACAGGGGTTACGATCTCCGGCAAGGAACCTAAAGACCGCGTGTATTTCCAGCGGGGAGCGGAACGCGTGACGCATGCCGTTCAGCTTTACAAGCTCGGAAAGATTCGCAAAATCCTGGTGACAGGCGGAAGCGGGCGGCTGCTCGACATCGGTGAGCGGGAAGCGGATGACATTAAGGCGGCCATGGTGTTGATGGGCGTACCGGAGGAGGACATTATCTCCGAGGCGAATTCACGCAACACCCGGGAATCCGCGCTGGAAGTTCAGCGCATACTGGAAGACCTCAGCCAAAGCCCCTCAGGATGCCTGCTGATCACATCTGCTTTTCACATGCCGAGATCATACGCCTGCTTCCGGAAAGTTGGCCTGGAAATGGATACCTTTGCTACCGATAGCTATGCTGCTCCGCGCACCTTTACCCCGGACGTTTTGATCATACCCAGGCTAGGCGCGATGGAAATCTGGCAAAAGCTGCTCCGTGAGTGGACCGGCTTCGTTGCGTACAAGCTTGCTGGATACGTTTAACGACCCCGTCCATCAACTGAACCCAAATCAAAAATCAAAAATCGCTAATCACTAATCTGCCCCTTCCATGCGACCCATACTCATCTCCTTCATGCTTCTCCTGCCTTCACTAGCGGTGATGGCCCAACCAGAAGTATCCGTTGACGAATTGAAAAAGAAAACGGAGAGTACTTCCGGTGCAGTTGTCATTGATGTACGCACGCCTGAAGAAGCTGAAGAAGGGCATATCAAGGGCGCAAAGAATATCAACGTCGATGCGCGTGATTTCAAAAAGCAGGTTAAAGGCCTGGATAAGTCTGCAACGTACTACCTCTACTGCGGCACCGGTGTACGGAGCGCACGTGCCGCGCGCATTATGATCGATCTGGGATTTGACAGCGTATACTCCGTGCAGGGAGGCATCAAGGCGTGGAAAGCGGCGGGGTATCCAGTTGAAGAATAGAGGCAGATGCAGAAGTCACAATCTGCCTCTGCATCTGCGTCTGCCTCTGAACTCACTGGACACTGATCGGTAGCATCGTGGCGTTATACTTGCCAACGTTTGCGTGCGGAATGGTGGCGCCAAACTTCTGGTTGATGACGTCGATGATGAAGTTGGCAAGGTGGGCGGCACCTCTGCTGTTGGGATGGACGCCATCTTCTGAGAATATTCCCGTTGGTGGAGCCAGGGTAGGGGTAAGCACAATTCCATGCGAGAATTCAACCCCGATACCCATAAATGCAGTGAGTTTTGCATGAAGATCGGCAAGAGCAAACCGATCATCGCTAGCGGAAACAACGGTGTTGATCGTCTGGTTGAATGCTGCTACGCGATCCCGAATAACAACAGCCTCCGCTGCTGTTATGATATATTCATCACTTACCGGAACAACCGCACCAATTACTGAATTCGGGTTACCAGGGTCTGCAAGCGTGCCCAGAACCAATGCAGCGGGAAATGCCACATATTCCCCCTCAGTGATCGGTCGCGCCTGTTCATAGGGCGCTAGTGCAGCACGCTGTTCTGCGTTGATGGCTCCAAGACTCAGCATTGCGTCGAACTTCGGCCCCAGGTCTTCGAGGTCTTCGTCGAAGATCAGGACAGGGTTATCCTTCGTGTGGGTGTATGAAACTTTTCGCACGGCGGCATCCTGTGGCGAGAGCTGACCCATCCCTACGAGTCCGTCGAGGGCCGCATTAAAGCCGGCAAAAGCGCCGTTTAACAGTGTGGCGGTAGGCTCATCCACTTTAATGGCATCCCACGTAACTACTCTGAAATAGGGCAACATCAAAGGATCCGGTATGTTAACGACGACGCCCTTTGCCGTAGGTAACGAAGCCGAAAGTGCTCCGAAAGCAGCAGCGTACTGCGTGGCAAAGTCTTCTGCACTTGTGAGTATATCTTCGTTCGACGCGCCGGTGAGTGCATAACCAAGAACATCATTCAGTCCCAGGGAGAAAAGGTAGAAGGTACCTTGCGCGGCGATTGCGTCACCGAGGATCGTGGAAGTACCGGGGTCGCTTGCAAAGCGAGCGTAGTACGGATTGTAAGCAGGGTTCGCGGTGGGAGGCCCACCAGTAGCTCCTGTCAAAGCCTGACCCAAAATGATGCCGGGTACGCTAAAGTTGTTAAGCGTTGCCTTTTCGCCCGTGTAGGGTCCCGGGAAATCGGCTGAATTGAATGGTGCGGGTAGTCCCGGACTGCCTGCCGGTACCGGCAGCGTTTCACCACCTCCCGGCGGTGCGAAGAGCACCAACCTACCGAGAATTATGCCTTCCGATACGTTAGAAAACGTTGAGTTGAAACCGTTGACCGATTCGATGTCAGGCTGGTTGAAGGTTGGACTTCCGCCTGCACATGCGAACTGCGTAGCCAGTATCTTCGGCAACGAATTGTTTTGTCCTTCGGTAAACAATGCTCCCGCCTGGTAGCCGGCGCCGATCGAATTGCCAATGGCGACGAACTTGCTGAGGTCAAGTGAACCCGCAGTCGCACCGTCGGGACAATCATCGATTGGCACGGGCGGGCAGATGATATTGGGATCACTTCCGTCGCAGGGATCATTAGTATAAATCTCATACTCCTGCTCGCACGAGAAGGCGAGTATTGTGAGGAAGAGGAGGATATATCGTGTTAGAGTTTTCATGGCTTTCGGAATTAACGAAGGAATTCATCAAAGGTCAGCGAGAGGTAGTATGTCTGTCCTACAAAGGGTCCGCCGAGGTTCGTACGATAATCACCGCCAAACAGGTTAGTACCGCCAAGTTTCACCATCGTCTTAAGTGAGGTGATCTTGTAGCTAACCTGTGCATCGAGCACGCCGAATTCAGGCACCGTCCACTCGCCGAAGTCCGACTGCCAGAGAAACTCCTCCTGCCAGCGGTAGTTGATCGCGAAACCGAGGTTCTTCGCAACCTTGCGGTTTGCAAGTCCTATGGTGAACTTGTTCTCCGGTGTGTTGAAGCCGGCGCGGAACTCGCTGTTCTCTTCGCGGTTGTCGTCGAAGGTAGCGTAGTTGTAAGTCCCGTTTATACTGAAGTTCCGCGGCAGGTTATACGTGAAGCCTATGCCGACACCGAACGACGTTACATCTTCAGGGAAGTTCACATAAGGAGAGTATATGGTTGCTGCCGGAACCTTTTTTCCCTGGTGAGTAGTGGGTTGGCGGAGAACATAGTCGTCGCCACCAATGAAATCTGTGTACGCTGTCCAATAAGCGTTCATATCGATCAACAAATCATTGTTGATAACGCCTTTGTATCCGATTTCAAATGACCTCAGTTTCTCGGGGCCCACATAGTCGATGTTCGCTATTTGAAGGAGGCTCGGATCTCCACCTATAGTGTTCCCATCTTCGTCGATAAATCCCCCCGAACCAATGTATGCCAGGTAAGAATCCATTGTGTAGGCACCACCTTCGTGGAGGCCGTAGCGTTCAGCGTTTGCGCGCGTGCTTCCAAGGAGCGTGTTGGTTCCAGCAGGGAAGTATATAAACTGTGCCTGGGTATCAGGATTCCGGAAGCCAGTCTGGAATGATGCCCGGATGTTATGCGAATCATTGAATGTATACACTGCAGAAATCCTCGGTGTTACTTGAGCGTCGAAGTTTTCATTCTTGTCGTAGCGTAACGATCCTGTCAGTTTAAGTGACTCGCCAATGGTTTTCGTGAACTGCGCGAAGGCTCCAAATTCGTTAATGTTGATTCGCTGAAAGTTCGTACCCGTCTCGGGATCTTCATTGAAGATGGTTCCTTCTGAGAACAGACTGTATTGTCTGAAGTTTCCGCCTACTAGAATGTCAATCCAGTCGATTTTGTCAGCAAAGTTGTAGTTAAACTCTGCGTGGAAGAGTCGCGAATTGTCAATAAACTTTGCACCCGGTGGAGTACGCTGGAAGTAGTTGTTCCTGACTTGCTCAACAAGGTTGTGGAATTCTGTGGTACCAACTGTCGGCCTGCCTATGTCCGCAATGCTTCGTGCCGCTGCATGAGCTGCCGCCGGATTGCCAGGCGGTACGCCGGGCAAATAGCCCTGCATTCCTAAAATGTAACTTTCGATGTAAGTGCGTGCCCAACCGGTGCCATCCGGCCGCGCCGTTGGCATGATGTACTCATTCATTATAGCACCCAGAGCACCGACGTTGTAGGAATCGCCAGCGTCTGTCGCCGTCAGATAGGTGCGCACGAAGAAGTCGTCAGAACGCAATTCAAGCTTATGAAACTGCTGCGTGAAATCGCGGAGCGCATATTTTTGCGAGCCCTGGTATACAGAACTACCTCCGCCGAAGCGATAGTTGTACAGCAACTCCAGTTCATCGGTTAACCGGTAGTGAATCGCGACATCGCCTTTGATGCTGCGCGCGTCACGATTGTCGAGGATGTCTTCCTCTTTCCAACCCGTGCGACGAAGGTCGAAGGTTCCGAAGGGAAGGACCTGAGTGAGAATTTGTATTTCATCTCCATACAGGTTCACACCGTCGAAGTTGGGCTGCTTGGTAAGATCGGCTTCGTATTCGGGGCGGTTGATGTCATGTGTGTAATCGTTCCCATACCAGTCTTCGGCGTCCAGTATGGAGAAATTCACCTTGAAAGCGAACTTGTTGTTAAACGACTTTGCATAGCGGAGGCTGAAGTTGTACATGGGAAATGATTCTCCCTGTGCATCTGAGGTGGTGATACCGCCTTTGAGTTGGACGCTCAATCCGGGATAATCGAACGGACTCTTGCTCGTCATGATCAACACGCCGTTGAACGCATTGGGTCCATACAGTGCTGAGGCGGTTCCCGGCAATAGCTCCATACTTTCGGCATCGAGTTCACTCAGTCCGACAATGTTCCCGGTAGGGAAGTTTAGCAACGGAGCGGAGGTGTCCATCCAGTCGACCAACTGCACAAAGCGTACGTTGGCAATTGTGGCGAAGCCCCGTGTATTGACTTGCGGAAAGTTTAGGCTGCTTGATGTGAACTGAACGCCTTTAACGTTGGCAAGAGCATCGTAGAATTCCGCGACGGGTGCCTGCTGAATCGCCAGAAGATCAACTTTCTCCACCGTCACCGGCGACGTCAGGTAGCTCTCTTCAAAACGCGATGCCGACACCACGACTTCGCGTCCCAGCACGGTCTGCTCGCTGAGAATAACTTCAAGTCCTGACGTGTTTTGATTGGTAATTTCAATAACCTGCGATTGATACCCGATGTACGACACAACGATCGTAATGGGTGGTGGGTCTGAGACGCTGAGCGTGAACTCGCCCTGAATATTGGTTACCGTGCCCGCCATTTTCCCCTGAACGGAAATGTTAGCCTGCGGCAAGGGCTGACCGGCTGCGTCCTTTACTGTGCCCGAAATCGTGGTTTGTGCATAAACGGATGTTGTCATGCTGACGACCAACAGGCCCGCCAGCAATTTGAAATAAGTGCTCCTCGTCATAAGGGTTTTATCTAGGTTGGTATCCCGCCCGTTGGACGGTGCTCACAAGCCCAATTTCGACAAAAATTCTCAATTCGCGTAGTTAAAACGTTTGCGAAAAGTAGAGAAGCAGGGAGCGGGAGTGTGAGGGTGAGTGGGGGAGCGAGGCAGAAAAGAGGCTAGCGCTGCCGTGATCAATCAATCCGGCTTTTGCTTGAGGTGCTCTACGAGCCGGTCGCACAGGGCATTCATTTCGCCCGACATGACTTCGTCGCCCGTCGACTGAAGGATGCTCTGTGCCAGGCCGCCAATGCAGTCGACATAAAATCGTTTCATTTCATGGACCGGCATGTCTTTGGTCCACAGGTCGATACGAAGCGTATTTTTCTGTTTCGGATCCCACACGGCAAGGCTTATAGCCTTCGTTTCGGAGGGTGTATCGTCCGGTTTGTCGGTAGCATCCCACTCAATCTTTTCCGGGATATTCTTCGCGTCGAGGGAGACCGTAAACTTGATGTCTGTTCTTCTCATGCCGCAAACTTAGCACAATCCGGGAAACCGGAATCAGTTTTCCTTTCGCTGAAGGGCGAGGGAGATGAACGCGTCCAGGGAGGTCGGATTGCGAAGCGCACCGGCGTGTACAGCTTTTCGGGGATCCACCCCGGAAAGAATCTTTTTTACCGGGGTCTCTGTTTTCTTGCCGCTGATCGTATAGGGGATGTCATCAACCTGAATGATTTCATGCGGGACGTGCCTGGGACTGTATTGCGTGCGCAATGCGTGGCGGATGGATTCCTTCACTTTGTCGTCAAGTTTCTTTCCTTCTTTCATCACAACAAACAACGGCATCCAAAATTCGCCTCCCGGCTTTTCGACACACACAACAAGACTGTCCTTGACTTCTTCTACGGTATCAACTGCACGATAAACTTCGCTTGTTCCGATTCGCACACCACCGCGGTTGAGTGTGGCATCCGACCGGCCGTAGATAATGATTCCGTCACGCGATGTGACCTTGATCCAATCGCCATGCCGCCATACACCTTCGTACATTTCAAAGTAACTCTCGCGGTACCGGATAAAATCAGGATCATTCCAAAAGTAAATAGGCATCGATGGCATGGGCTTCGTGATCACCATCTCGCCCACTTGCCCTCTTACGGACGTCCCGTTTTCATCAAAGGCTTCCAATGCGCATCCCAACGCGCGACACTGAATTTCGCCGGAATACACCGGAAGCATGGGATTGCCCCCAACAAAGGCGCTGCAGACATCCGTGCCACCGCTCATGGAGGCTAACCACAAATCCTCCTTTACTTCCCGATAAACCCATTCAAAACCTTCCGGAGGAAGTGTGCTTCCTGTGGAACTTAGCGACCGCAGCGCGGAGAGATTAAAGTCGTGACCAGGTCGCACGCCCGCCTTTCTGCAAGCCAGGATGAAGCCGGCGCTCGTTCCGAAATGATCAAGACGGAAGTCTTGCGCAAACTTCCACAGGACGTTCATGTCAGGAAAAGCGGGACTTCCATCGTATAATGTTAGGATGCCGCCCGTTAGAAGACTTCCCTGAATGTAGTTCCACATCATCCAGCCTGTAGTGGTGTACCAGAAGCACCGTTCTCCACGTTTGAAGTCGTTGTGAAACGGGCCGTACTTGAGTTGTTCAAGGAGAATACCACCATGACTGTGTGTGATAGGTTTTGGCAGTCCCGTCGTGCCCGACGAATACAACACCCAAAGCGGGTGGTTAAACGGAACACGATCGAAAGTTATAGTGTGATTCGCAGGACGAACAACGTCGCCCCAGCTGACGATTTGATCCGAACGTTTTACTCCGGATGCTTCAGGGTGTTCAATAACAACGATCTTGCGCAAGCTTGGCATTGCGCCGATGACGTCGTTCAGCGTCGTTGATTTGTCATGAAACTTTCCGCCGTACCGGTACCCATCAACTGCAATCAACACGACGGGTTCAATCTGTGCGAAGCGATCGGTTACAGCGCCTGCGCCAAAGTCGGGAGAACATGACGACCACACCGCACCCAGGGCGCTCGTAGCCAGGAATGCAACCGTAGCTTCGGGAGAACAGGGAAGAAAGGCCGCTACCCTGTCGCCCCGTTGTACTCCCACAGACCGCAGAAAAGCCTGCAGCGCAGCAACTTCGCGCGTAAGCGTATCCCAGCTGATTTCGCGATCGTTCCCTGTTTCGTCACGGAAGTGGATGGCAGGTTGAGATGCCGTAGCGTTGCGCAGGATGTGTTCGGCGTAATTCAGCCGCATGTTTTCGAACCACCGCACTCCTGGCATTGCGTTTCCCGAACGTGCGGGATCAGCCGAACCTTCGTATACGACATCGAAGTATTCGATGATGCTTTTCCAGAATGCATCAGTTTCCGTTACGGACCATTGCCACAGTTCGGCGTATGTCTGCGTATCGACACCCTTCGTTTCGGCAAGCCATTTCTTGTACCGATTCAGGTTTGAGTTTTCAGCAAATGCGAGAGAGGGTGTCCACAGTGGCTTTTCCATCACTTGTTCAGTTTGATGTGCTCAAGCCTTTTCAACGCTTCTTCTTTGTCGTGTACCAGTTGGCGTTTCAAATCTTCGAGGTCATGGAACATGCTGTCCTCGCGTATCCTGTCGTGAAAGTGAACGGTAATGTCGTCTCCGTAAATATCGCGATTGAAGTCGAATAGATTTACTTCAAGTCCTTGCCGAGTACCGGCAACGACGGGCCTGTTGCCGATGTACATCATGCCTTTGTAGCGATGATGTTCGTGATCTACAGTCACGGCATAGATACCATCGGCAGGTATCAGTTTGAATTTGGAATCGATTTCTATGTTGGCTGTTGGGAAGCCCAGAATCCTTCCCAGCTTGTCACCGTGTATCACCCTGCCGGTAAGGCTATAAGGGCGCCCAAGAAAGTGCGTCGCTGTTTGGATGTCACCCGCTGCCAGCGCATTCCTGATTCGAGTTGAACTCACGCCGACGTGGTCCACGTCTTGTCTGGGAATTTCTTCAACTTCAAAACCATACCTGGGAGCATTGGCAATGAGTTGTTCAAAACTGCCCTCGCGATTTCGTCCAAACCGGTGGTCGTATCCAATCACCAGCTTGCGTGTCCCTAGGGTCTCGACGAGAACTTTTCGGATGAATTCCTCCGATGTATAGTTCGAAAATTCCTTCGTGAATGGAATGCGTACGAGGTGGTTGATACCCGCCTCCTTCATCAGTTCTGCTTTCTCCTCGAAAGTGTTAAGCAGCTTAAGTGTATCTTCTTCCGGATGAAGAACCAGCCTGGGATGAGGCCAGAAGGTTAACACTACAGACTCTCCCTGGTTTCGCTTTGCGATCTCAATTAATCGCGCGAGGATTTTTTGGTGCCCGAGGTGGACGCCGTCAAAGGTTCCGCTCGTCACTACCGCGAAGTCGAGCCGCACGAAATCGTCCAGTCCATGATATATCTTCATTCACTGTGCCTTTGATAAGAGGCGAAGTTAAAGGATTTTACAGTATGCGATGCGATTACTCAATCGCGTCGATTGTCGCCGCATCCTCAATACGGAAATCGCCTATACGGGTGCGTCGCAGCGACGACAGGTATGCGCCCACTTTAAGATGGGCTCCAAAGTCGCGCACAAGGCTGCGTATGTAGGTCCCCTTTGAGCACCTGACATGAAAGCTTACTTCAGGAAGGTTGATGGCGGTGATTTCAAATTCATGAATGACCACAGTCCGCGGTTTCAGCTCAACGGATTTTCCTTTCCTCGCCAGGATGTAAGCGGGTTTGCCGCCGACCTTCACTGCAGAGTGGGCGGGAGGTACTTGTGATATTGGACCAGTAAACGCACGTGCCGCTTCGTGTATCTGTTCGGCCGTCAGGTTTGATGGGTCCGCAACGGGTACGGGCTCGGTCTCGAGGTCGCCGGAAGGACTTTCTGCGCCCAGGACGATTGTTCCCGTGTACGTTTTGTCAAGTCCCATGTACTGTTCGATCTCACGCGTCTTCTTGCCGGTGCAGATAATAAGGAGACCGGTGGCAAGCGGGTCGAGTGTGCCTGCGTGTCCGACTTTCCTGATTTGGAGTTTCTTGCGGATCTTGTTGACGACGTCGAAAGACGTCCAGCCCAGGGGCTTGTCAACCAGGAGTACGCGTCCGTCGTCGGCAGGACGATCCGTCATACAATGGTAAGGTCAACACCGAGGTAGTAGAGGATCAGGATTGCCAGACCCACTACAATACGGTAGTATCCGAATACTTTGAAGCCGTGACGCGTGAGGTAATTGATGAACGATTTGATGGCAAGCATGGCGACGATGAACGCCACAATGTTGCCTACAGCGAGGACGAGCAATTCACGTTCACCAAATGAACCTCCGTCGCGGTAATAGCCAAACAGCTTGTATGCAGAGGCCGCAAACATGGTCGGCACCGCAAGGAAGAAAGAAAATTCAGCTGCTGTCTTACGGTTGAGGCGTTGTGTAAGGCCACCGATAATTGTAGCTGCTGATCGTGATACCCCCGGGGCCAGCGCCAGTGCCTGAAAGAATCCGATTTTCAAGGCCACAGGGTAGGTGATGCCTTCGGAAGGCGTGCGTTCATTTTCTTCAAAGAGCTTGTCGGTAAACAGGAAGAAAATCCCGCCGATAATAAGCATGCATCCCACCACGTCGACACGTTCCAACAATACGTTGATGTAATCGCCAAGGAGCAATCCAATCACTGCTGCGGGAAGGAATGCAACGAAGAGCTTCTTGTAGAAGTCGAACGTCTGGAAGAACCGTTTCCAGTACAGTACAATGACCGAAAGGATCGCGCCAAACTGGATGGCAACGGTAAACAGTTTGGTGAATGATTCATCGGCAATTCCCATGAGGGTGGAGCCGATAATAATGTGACCGGTGGAGGAAACCGGAAGAAATTCCGTTATTCCCTCGATGATGGCCAGGATAATCGCCTCAACAATAGACATGGGGATATGGGGAAGAAGTACTATTTCTCCTTTTCACGCGGGATGAGTATCGCGTAAATCTCAATGATGAATCCGGCCATGACAATGATGGGGCCGAGCGTGAGACCTAGAAAGCCAAATCCGTGGGGTTCCTTATCAAGGGACATGATTACGAAGCCGGCCACCAGGGTAACAATCCCAATGATCATCCATCGATAGTTCTTTTTTCCAAATGGTAGCCCGCTTTTATCCATTTTCTTGAAGTTTCGTTCAGTATTCTCTCTCTACCAGACACCCCACGCACCGCGTTCTGTATGCTACTGCTTACTGCCCATTGTCTACTGCCTTCTAAAGAAGCCGCTAATATAGTTCATCCAGCGACATTTTTAAATAACGCCTTATCGAAACGTAGGTGCTTACTACGGCGATCAAGGTGCCCGTCGCAAGGAGTGCTGCGAGGAGGATGAGAAACATTTTTTCGTTGTGGAGTGTCTCGAGTTGTGGAAATTTTCCGTTAGCGTATTGAGCGCCGAAGTAAATCAATGCCGCTGCCACTATTCCCGCCAGCAGTCCATACAACGCTGCCCGAATCAGGAAGGGTCGTTGAATGAAGCTGCTCTTCGCACCAACAAGTTGCATGCTGCGGATGAGGAAGCGTTGAGAAAAGAGGGCAAGCCGCATGGTGTTGTTGATGAGGAGAATGACGGTGACAAGGAGGATGGCGTCAACGCCGATGAGTATCAGGGAGGCGGTTCTGAAATTCCTGTTGATAGTATCCAGGAAATCCTTTTCATAGACAGCTTCGAACACGCCGCTCATGCTCTCGAGTTCCTGTTTGACGGAATCCAGTCGTGTAGTGTCGTGATACGCAGGAGCGATCTTCACTTCGAACATGTCGCGAAACGGATTATCGCCCAGCACTTCCTGGTACTTGGCCAGGTCAGAGAGGTTTTTTGCGGCTGTCTCACGCGACACAAAAACAACCGCATTTTCATCATCGGCCACAAATTCACGGGAAGCCAGCGCCTGCTGTACCTGCTTCAGCTGTGTCTCAGACAATCCGTTTCGGGTGTACACCTTGAACACGACGTTCTCCCGTACGATCGTCTCGAAGCGGTTGGAGTATATGAGGATCATCCCAAACAAGCCAATGACGACCAACGCCAGCGTAATGGAGACCACGACTCCAGCTGCCGGATATCCGCCCAGCTTTTTCTTTCGGGTTGATGGCTGCATGGGGCAAAGATATGGAGAATGTGTTGATGTGTTGATGTGTTAATGTGTTGATGTTGGCTACCTGCCGGATTTATTGCTTACCCATCTTTCTTGCACCCTCCGTAATGTTACAGATGAACCCGGCAGGTACCGCAACTTGCGCACATCAACACATCAACACCTCAACACATAAAAAGGTACCCCGCCACGCAGGATACCTTTCCCAAGTTTAGGTTAAATGTGTCTTTATCTGGAAGCGATCTTGAGCTCGCCGCGGGATTGGGTGTCGCCCGGGAGTGCCCAAAGGCTGTCGTAGTTTCGCTTCATCGCGTTTACGAGATACGCTGCCTTGTTCGCGTATGCTTCGCGATCTGGCCATGCGCTTGCCGGATCGAGAATCTCGTCGGGAACTCCGGGGCACGACAATGGTATTTCTACACCAAAGTGTTCCTCCTTCCGGAAGGCCACGGTGTCCAACGCGCCGCTCAAAGCTGCGCGAACGAGAGCCCGTGTATGATTCAGTGCAATGCGTTTGCCGGAACCATATGATCCTCCCGTCCAGCCTGTGTTCACCAGCCAGACACGCGCACCTACATCCTTTATTTTGCGACGGAACATTTCGGCATACACATTCGGATGAAGCGGCATGAACGGCGCCCCGAAGCACGCCGAAAAGGTCATCGTGGGTTCAGACACTCCTGTTTCAGTTCCCGCAACCTTCGCGGTGTACCCGCTCATGAAGAAATATGTGGCAAGCTTCGGCGTAAGCCTCGATATGGGAGGGAGTACCCCGAACGCATCGCACGCCAGGAAGAATATATTAGACGGCGCGCCGCCGACCGACGGAATCACGCTGTTCTCAATGTGATGGAGCGGATAGCTAACGCGCGTATTTTCCGTCAATGAGGCATCGTCGAAGTTCACGTCATTGGTGCCGGGATGCATGCAAACATTTTCAAGCAATGCCCCTTTGCGAATGGCGCGGTAAATATGGGGTTCGCCTTCCTCTGAAAGCCGAATCACCTTCGCATAACATCCACCTTCGAAATTGAAGATCGTGTTATGCGGCGTCCATCCATGTTCATCATCACCGATGAGTCGCCTGTCCGTGTCGGTCGACAGTGTCGTCTTACCTGTTCCTGAAAGTCCGAAGAACAGGGCAACATCGCCGGATTCTCCCATGTTTGCGGCACAGTGCATCGGCAGCACATCATAGTTGCGAGGAAGGATGAAGTTTAACGCCGAAAACATTCCCTTCTTTATTTCGCCGGTGTAGCCGGTGCCACCAATGAGAATAATCTTTCTCGAAAAGTTGATGATGGAGAAATTCCGCTGACGCGTGCCATCGCGGTTAGGGTCAGCCTGAAAGCCTGGAGCCTGGATAATCAGCCAGTCAGGCACAAAATCAGCTAGCTCTTCCTGGTTGGGCCGGACAAACATGTTGTAGGCAAAAAGGTTTGACCAGGCATGCTCGGTTATTACTCTTACCCTCACACGATATGTGGGATCAGCGCAAGCATAGACATCGCGAGCAAAGATTTCACCACCGCTCAGATACGATCCCACTTTAGCAAGGAGCCGATCAAACCGGTCGGGATCGAAGGGTATGTTGATGTCATTCCACCATACCTCTTCATCTGTGATGATGTCGCGCACGATAAAACGATCGCGTGGTGCGCGGCCTTTGAATTCTCCTGTGTCAACGGCAATGGCTCCGGTAGAAGTGGTAACAGCCTGACCAAGCCGCACGGCGATGTCGGCGAGTTCCTCCGGGAGAAGGTTCCAATTCACAACGGCGTCCGTAATGCCGGCCCGCTTAAGAGAGGGATCGCCCGGTACCGATCCTTTGTGTTCCATGTGGTGAAGAGTTCAGGTTAATAATGTCAGGGCAAAGTTACCAAATAACTGTTAGCACAAACGATTGAAATGAGATATTTTTGGCATTTTCGAGTCAACGACCAGTCTGAATATGGCTTATATTATTTGCAGAAGTCGCGGGCCTTTTAGGTTTCTTTTTGCGAAAAGTTTTACTTGTCTACAGGATATTTTGAATGACAGAATTGGGTAAAATTTTATTTGGTTCATTTATGCAGCCTCTCGGGGTAAAAATTCTTCTTTTCCATGGGGCTGCGTGAGCGTTACCACGACATCCGTTACGGCTTTGAAGCCAATTTCTGGGTTGCCAACACCCTGGAGCTTTTCGAAAGGCTGGCATTTTATGGTGCCACTGCCGTTCTGGTAGTGTTCATCGCAGAAAAGGTTGGCCTTAAGGACGAAGCCAGCACACTAGCCGGCATTTTCTCCGGGCTCATTTTCTTTCTTCCCGTCCTTGCCGGTGTGTTTGTCGACCGCTACGGTTTCAAGAAATCGCTTACGGCATGTTTTGCAATCTTCGCCCTCGGATACTTCCTCATTGGGTTGGCGGGGATGGACGCAGGGAAAGGTATTGTGGCGGCGATCGGACCAAAAGCATACGTGATTGCTGTACTCATTATTACAGCAATTGGTGGTTCACTCATTAAGCCGTGTATTGTCGGGACGGTCGATAGAACAACGAAGCCCGAAACCAAGTCGTTGGGTTTCGCCATCTACTACACGCTCGTCAATTTTGGAGGTGCTATCGGCCCAATGCTTGCGTTGCCGGTGCGTCAAACCTTCGGAATAGAATTCGTCCTTATTGTCTCATCGGTAACATCACTCTTGCTGCTGATCGGTACACGACTATTCTTTCGCGAACCTCCGACGCCTTCCGGTGGCACGTCGACTCGAACATTCGGCAAGGTGTTCCGTGATATGCTCATGGTGTTCACCAACTTTCGATTCATCTCATTCCTGATTATCTTCTCGGGATTCTGGATTATGTTCTGGCAGATCTTCTTCCTTCTGCCCTTGTACACGCTTGACGTGTTGCACTACGAACACTTTGAGATTCTCGAGACTATTGATGCGTGGGCCATTATCCTGCTTACAGTACCTGTTACCGTCCTCACCCGAAAGTTTAAGCCTATAGTTTCCATTACGGGAGGATTAATACTTGCGAGCATTTCATGGGTGGTCGTTGGTGCAGGTGGAACCGTCGCGTTCACCGTTGTGGGCATCGCCATATATGCATTGGGTGAGTCGCTGCAGTCGCCACGCTTTTACGAGTACGTAGCCTCACTTGCACCTCCGGAACAAACCGGTACTTTCATGGGCTTTGCCTTTCTACCCGTAGCCATCGGAGCGTTTGCGGGAGGCATCTTTGCCGACTTTTTACGCACGACCTACATGTCTACGAATCCCAGATTGATGTGGTTCCTCGTAGCAGGTGTTGGTGCAGTTGCCGTCACGCTTATGATTCTCTATAACATGTTCCTGGCGCCGAGGCGACCGGTCGAAGTTGTTCAACCCGAAAAACCATAAGCAAGCGATGAACGAATCCAGAGGTTTCTTCGGACACCCAGCAGGCTTGAGTACGCTGTTCTTCACGGAAATGTGGGAGCGCTTCAGCTACTACGGCATGCGTGCCATCCTTATTCTGTTTATGACGACACCTGCGGCGGCCGATGGACTGGGATTAAGCGTTGAGGAGTCGGCAGCAATCTATGGTCTCTACACCGCAGCGGTTTACCTGCTTACCCTACCCGGCGGATGGTTAGCGGACAATATTCTCGGACAACAAAAAGCCATCTGGTATGGCGGTCTTTGCATTCTTCTCGGGCATGCACTGCTGGCCATTCCCGGTAGTAAGGAAGTCTTCTTCGCGGGATTGGCGTGTGTCGCCGCGGGTACGGGATTGCTGAAGCCCAACATCAGCACCCTGGTCGGCGATCTTTATCCTGAAGGAGGTGCCCGACGCGATGCCGGCTTCTACTTGTTCTACATGGGAATTAACATAGGGTCATTCCTGGGTCAGATAGCGGTAAGCTTTGCCGCGGAAAAAGTGAACTGGCATCTCGGCTTTGGGTTGGCAGCTGTTGGGATGTTGCTGGGACTCATTCAATTCCGGCTGCGAAATAAAACGTTGGGAGAAGCAGGAGCAAAGCCTAAGGCGCGTTCCGCTGAGGCACCTGCATCGACGGCCTCAACAAAGACACTGTTGGTGTTTCTCGTTCTTGTGGTAGTGCTTGTCGCTGTGCTTCACCTAACCGGCATCATTGATATCAGCACTGCACGGGGCATAGCAGAGGCAGTTGGTGCGGTGATCGTATCGGTAACGCTGCTCTACTTCCTTTACATTCTCGCGGCAGGAGGGTTGACACCGGAGGAGCGAAAGCGTGTGTTGGTCATCTTCGCGTTGTTTATCGGCGCGGCGCTCTTTTGGGCAGGGTACGAGCAACACGGTTCATCGTTTAATCTTTTCGCGCGCGATTATGCCGATCGCATAGTGCTCGGATATGAACTTCCTGCGGGCTCACTGCAGTCGTTCAGTCCGATGTTCGTCATTATCCTGGCGCCACTGTTTGCCAGCCTGTGGATACGACTCGCAGCGCGCAACCTGAATCCATCCATGCCGGTAAAGTTTGGATTGGGTCTCATTACCCTTGCGCTTGGTTTTGTTGTGATGTACTTCGCCGCTTTGGTCGTGACGAGCGGACAGAAGCCCAACATCACGTGGCTGATATTCTCTTATTTCCTGCATGCAGCAGGTGAGATGGCGGTGAGTCCTGTAGGACTGAGTTCTGTAACGAAGCTGTCGCCGCCGCGATACGTGGGTCAAATGATGGGTATCTGGTTTGTGGGCGCGGCGTTGGGTAACCTGCTTGCAGGTCTGTTTGCGGGGGGATTTGATCCGCACAATCCCAGTGAAGTACCTGGATTGTTTCTCAGTGTGATTACGTTCACCGGCACTGCCGGGATTTTGTTTATTTTGCTGAATCCTATCCTGAAAAAGTGGATGGGTTCGGTTCAATAGAGCCTAAACTAAAACCTAAACCTATGGAAGAACAACGAGCCTTCAAACCGTATGTTCCGCCGGAGCAAACGCTTGCAGAACTTACGGTCAAATCAATCACCTTTGGCGCCCTCTTTGGTATTTTGTTTGGAGCCTCTACCGTTTACCTCGCGCTGAAGGCCGGGCTTACCGTATCAGCTTCCATACCCATCGCAGTCATTGCTATTACGCTCGGTAGGAAATTCCTGAAGACTACTATTCTCGAAAACAATATTATCCAAACGACGGGATCGGCGGGAGAGTCGATCGCTGCGGGCGTTGTCTTTACGCTGCCCGGTTTCCTGTTCTTGTCTCCTGAAAGCAATGGCGACGAATATTTCCGTTATCTCACGATCCTCATCCTCGCCGCCTTTGGCGGGATGCTGGGTACATTGATGATGATACCCCTAAGGCGTTCACTCATTGTCAAAGAGCACGGCAAGTTGCCCTACCCGGAAGGGACTGCGTGTGGATCTGTTCTGGTGGCCGGAGAGCGGGGTGGTGTCTTTGCACAAACCGCGTTCATTGGCATGGGTGTCGCGATGGGTTACGCGGTGCTGCAGAAAGTCTTTCATGTCATTGCCGAGTTGCCGGCGTTTGTAACGCAGAAGACGAACAAGTTCTGGCCGTCGGCAACCATCAACGGTGAGATCACGCCGGAGTATCTGGGTGTAGGATATATTATTGGTCCCCGCATATCAGGCGTATTGGTAGCAGGGTCTGTGCTCGCCTGGTGGGCGTTGATACCGCTGATCACGACCATCGTTGACCCGGTCACCATAGCGACACAGCTGGTAAAGATTGGCACTCTCGCCGGTTTGGATTCTCCGAGTGCGCGGTTAGGTTGGGATCCGGCAACGCAGACGTTCGCAAATCCCGCGCCTGCGATATACTACGCCTACATCCGGCAGATCGGCGCCGGTGCTGTTGCGGCCGGTGGTTTTATCACGCTGCTCAAGACGCTTCCAACCATTATAAGTTCCTTTAAAGAAAGCGTGGCATCGCTTCGCGATAAAGGTGCGACTGGCGTGGCGCGCACGGACCGCGACTTGTCGTTCCGCGTAGTTATCATCGGAAGTTTGATTCTTGTTGTGCTGACAACCGTAATGCCCCTGATTCCGGGTGAAGGTTTCATGCAACGCCTGTTGATAGGTATCCTGGTTGTTGTGTTTGGATTTTTCTTTGTGACCGTGTCGAGTCGTATTGTGGGACTCGTTGGCAACAGTAACAATCCTATTTCCGGTATGACAATCGCCACGTTGATGGGAACATGTCTCATCTTCACGGCGGTGGGCTGGACAGGCTACTTCTATGAACCTGTCGCGCTTGTTGTAGGAGGGATGATTTGTATCGCGGCTGCCAACGCAGGGGCAACTTCACAGGATCTCAAGACGGGATATCTCGTTGGCGCTACGCCGCGGAATCAGCAGATTGCTTTGTTTGTCGGTGCGATCGTCTCTTCAGTAGCCATCGGGTTTATTGTTAAACTCCTGGATACGCCGACGCAGGCCTTGCTCGATCAGGGTATACACCATGCGATCGGCAATACATACCCCGCACCGCAGGCCACGCTTATGGCGACGCTGGCGAAAGGTATTTTGAGTTTTAATCTCGACTGGCAATATGTGATCACCGGTGTTTTTGTATCGATCACACTCGAATTGTGCGGCGTGTCGGCGCTGGCTTTCGCCATCGGACTCTATCTTCCATTGTCCACTACCTTGCCGATATTCATCGGCGGCGCTATTAAGGGCATTATTAATTGGCGTGAACGCAACAAGAAGGAAACGGGAGAAGATTCAGAGCTGAGCAAGGGTAATCTGCTGGCTACAGGGCTTGTTGCTGGTGGCGCGCTGACGGGCGTTATCGTAGCGATCCTGCTAGTGTTATATGAGGATAAAATGGCGGATCTAAGTGCTGAGAATGCATTGACAGGAGCGCTCGGCCACGGAGGCTATCAGTTACTGGGAGCCCTGTGTTTTGCCGCGATGGCTACTTTCCTGTTCAGAGTGGCCTCGAGGAAGTAATCAGTTTGCCGTAGCGGACGTCAAGTCAATAATCTTCTTAAGAGATTCCAGCGCCTGTGATTCGGACGCGTTAAGCGCTCCGTCGGCGCTGGCGATCTCCAGTATATCCTGGAAGAGGTGTTCCCGAAGTTCGGGATTTGCGCCCCTGAATTTTTCAAACGTGTCTTTGAATAACGCGTCGAGCCGGGATTTGTCGAAATTGTTGTAGTCGCGAATGGCGCGATACAACTTCTTCTCCAGGTCGGTGCCTTCCGGAAACAGGGCATGCATTTTCTTTTTGATCAGCGCCATTTCCTTAGGATCATAGTTGTGGTCCGCTTCCGACATGTGGACATAGACAAACAGCAGGAAGTCGGGGAATGAATCATGGATCACCATACGTGTAAAAATGTTATAGATCGATAGCAGGGAGTACTATCGCTCGATAAAAAGGAAATATAGGAAAAAG
Source organism: Cyclobacteriaceae bacterium (assembly GCA_036563875.1). Classification (GTDB taxonomy): domain Bacteria; phylum Bacteroidota; class Bacteroidia; order Cytophagales; family Cyclobacteriaceae; genus ZC4RG29. The sequence goes on along the minus strand of DATCLO010000047.1, from coordinate 14,099 downwards.
TTTTTTAATGGTCGATTGAGCGAAAGGAGGGGAATGGGAACGTGGAATATGCAGGGAGCAAGTAGCAAGAAGTAATCGAATCGGCGGTCGAGGAATGATAGTAGAGACGCCCAATGTGGGCGTCTCGTTTCTAATCGGTAATCGGTAATCGGTAATCGGGTAACTGGTAATCGGTAATCAGGTAACCGGTAATCGGCAATCAGGTAATCGGTAATCGGGTAATCGGTGATCAGGTGATCAGTCATCAGGTAATCGGTAATCAGTAATTGGTGATTCCGTAATCTACAACGATTGTACTTACTGTCACCACTGCCCACTGCCAACTAAAAAAGGCTGCCTTACGGGGCAGCCTTTTTCTATATATATGTTTATGGTGTGAATCCGTTAACGGATTACATCATTCCGCCCATGCCGCCTCCGGGAGCTGCAGGGGCTTCTTTTTCTTCAGGAATTTCCGACACGACAGCTTCGGTCGTCAGCAGCAGGCCGGCGATAGAAGCAGCGTTCTCGAGCGCGAGGCGCGATACCTTGGTCGGGTCGATAATACCAGCATCGAAGAAGTTTTCGAACTTGTTTTCGCGGGCATTGTAACCGTAGTCTTTCTTGCCTTCGCGAACCTTGCTGACGATAACCGATCCTTCCTGACCAGCATTGGCAACGATGGTGCGCAGCGGAGCTTCGAGAGCCAGACGGATGATGTTGACACCAGTAGCCTGGTCGTCGTTGTCAACTTCAACATCCTTGAGGGCTTCGATAGCGCGGATGTAAGCAACACCACCACCAGGGATGATACCTTCCTGTACAGCAGCGCGTGTTGCGTGCAGCGCATCGTCAACGCGGTCTTTCTTTTCCTTCATTTCTACTTCGGTAGCCGCACCTACGTAGAGGATAGCTACACCGCCGGACAGCTTAGCCAGGCGTTCTTGCAGTTTTTCCTTATCGTAGTCGGAAGTAGTCGTTTCGATCTGAGCCTTGATCTGGTTGATGCGGCCCTGGATGTCGGCCTTCTTGCCGGCGCCGTTAACGATCGTGGTGTTGTCCTTGTCGATGTTGACCTTTTCAGCGCGGCCGAGGTGCTCGAGTGTAGCGTTTTCGAGCTTGAAGCCGAGTTCTTCGGAGATCACCTTACCACCGGTGAGGATGGCGATGTCTTCCAGCATGGCTTTCCTTCTGTCGCCAAAGCCAGGAGCCTTAACAGCAGCCACGCGCAGAGCACCGCGGATCTTGTTAACGACCAGGGTAGCGAGCGCTTCGCCTTCAACTTCCTCAGCGATGATGAGGAGCGGCTTGCCGGTTTGTGCAGTTTGTTCGAGGATAGGGAGGAGCTCCTTCATCGAGCTGATCTTCTTATCGTGGATCAGGATGTAAGGATTGTCGAGCTCAGCCTCCATCTTCTCGGTGTTGGTCACGAAGTACGGCGAGAGATAACCGCGGTCGAATTGCATACCTTCCACGGTCTTCACTTCGGTTTCCGTACCCTTTGCTTCCTCAACCGTGATGACGCCGTCCTTGCCAACTTTATCCATGGCGTCGGCAATCATCTTACCGATTTCGGTGTCGTTGTTGGATGAGATCGTAGCGACTTGAGCGATTTCGCTGGAGTCTTTGATTTTCTTGGATTGTTTGCGGAGGTTTTCAACAACGGCAACGACAGCCTTGTCGATACCTCTCTTCAGGTCCATGGGATTGGCGCCTGCAGCCACGTTCTTGATACCATGGCCGAAGATGGCCTGCGTAAGAACGGTTGCAGTAGTAGTTCCATCACCGGCTGCGTCAGCGGTCTTGGATGCAACTTCCTTAACCAGCTGGGCTCCCATGTTTTCGATAGGATCCTTGAGTTCAATTTCCTTGGCGACTGTCACCCCATCCTTTGTTACTGTCGGGGCACCGAACTTTTTGTCCAGGATCACATTCCTTCCTTTCGGGCCGAGGGTGACTTTAACGGCGTCAGCCAGTTTATCAACACCCCTCTTGATCTTGTCCCGCGCAGTGGTATCAAAGGTTATTTCTTTAGCCATTTCTTAGATTGTTTAAGTTTTACAGGATTAAATGGTTCCGAAGATATCGGAGTTACGCATGATCAGGTATTCTTTTCCATCTATAGTGATCTCAGTACCCGCATACTTTCCGTACAGGATCTGATCGCCAACTTTAACCGTAACGGGCTTGTCCTTAAGACCTTCACCTACTGCGACCACCCTCCCTTTCTGGGGCTTTTCCTTGGAGGTATCTGGTATGTAGATGCCGGACGCGGTCTTTTCCTCAGCCTCGGCCGGCTCAACAAGAACCCGGTCCTCGTTCGGTTTGAAATTGATTTTCGCCATATACGTAATGGAAGTTTTGGTTGAACAAATTTTTTGAGTTCTGCCACAGCGGCACTCATCTTTTGTGCCAATGTGAAAGGGCATGCAAGAAAGCACAATTTTGCTACAAAATGGCAGTTTTTGTGCGATAATATTGGATCAACAGGGCTGTCGGTGAGCCCTGAAAATGGCAGGTTGTCAGCAGCGATACGCAATTCTGACATGACATTTTTCGGCCTTTTCTGGCACGAAAACTGTCTTTTTCACCAGGAAGGACCGTCGATACCACACCCCTTCCGGATTTCCGGTGTCCCATTCCGGTCTTTTAGTATTATTTTGGTAGTGTTTCGATTAATGGTTTTAGGGTTATGCAATTGCCAAAAGACTGGTTAACGCAGGGATTGATCGACTTCGAGTACAAGAAGTACATTCTGCTGGCCTATCTCAAGACGGTTAGCGAATCCTTCGGAAAAACCGAGTTGTATCCGTTCTTGTCCGATCTCGTGTTCCACTACCGGAACGCCCTGGCGATCCGCGAAAACAAGGCCCTCCTCCGGGAGTCGTTTCCCAAAGAGCTTTCTCTCGAGGAATTCCGACGGCTGGAGCTGTCGTACCGGAAGCTGATCGAGGACGACAACGTGATGGCGGAACTGGATGAGATCATCAACTTCGCAATCCCGCGCATCAAGGACTCCCTGCAGGAAGGGACGATCATCTACGATTACGTTGAATCCCAGTGTGAGATTTCCCCCGTCGGCGTTACGCCACTGTACGCCCGGGAGGGATATTTGTTCGTGACTCAGCCACCGGAAAAGGAGACGAACGTCTACCGGTACCAGATCAGTTTTTACGAGGACAGCCAGGAGCAGCTGCGGAGCCTGAATACAGAATTCATCGAAAGCGTCCAGAAAAAGCCGCTCTATACCTATGAGCGCATCAAGCTTGACCTCCTGGCGCGGTGGAAGGACATGCCTAATCCGGCGACATACCTGATCCTGTCCCGGATGAAGTTTCCCTTCACGGAAACGCTCATGCCGGTCGCAAAAAGGTTATTCGTCAAGCACCTTTCGCGCTTGTACGAGGCAGAAAATCCGGGAGTATAGCTTAGTTGGCCGAGTCGGCGGGTGCCGTCGACTCATCTTCAGAGGGAGTTGGCATCGGCGGTATCATGCCCGGCGTGACTTGCTGTCCAGCCGCATCCAGAATCTCGTTCCTCGGAGCCTGGTTCGAGGTAGGGAGGATAAAGCTCGCCGAGAGCGTGAGGACCATAATCCCTATAGCAAAAGCCCAGGTTAGTTTTTCGAGCAGGTCGCCGGTCTTCTTAACCCCAATAATGTTGCTGGCGCCGCTGCCGCCAAACTGGCTGCTGAGGCCGCCGCCCTTGGCATTTTGGGCCAGGATGATAAGTACCAGGAGTAAGGCCAGAAATATGATTATACCAAGGATAAGCTCGTACATGGTCTACTTTCTTAGGTCTTCGATCTGCGCTGCAAAGTAAGCCTTTTTTTGCGGGAACTTCCAAATAAGCTTCTTCAGCACCTCGATGGCGCGTTCCTTTTTACCCTGGTTAATGAGGATTTCGACCAGGGTTTCACTAACCAAATGGTCGCCGAATTCGCCTGCCTTGACCTGGCTCAGGTCGTCATTGGAGACTGCCGTCGGCCTGCTTCGGATGTTGGAAATCGTGGGACTGGCGCTAATAAATTCTTCTATGATCTCGAGCTGCTCCTGCTGCCGCTCACTTGCCGGTGCGAGTTTTTTTTTTGATTGCTCGATGGCGTCGATGATCAGGTCATCCGGACTTGCGGCGTTTTTTTTTTGACCCGGGCCTTTCTTCGACTCCTCGTTCTCTGAACTTTCTTCGTTCTGCTGCTGATGTTGTTGATTTAACTGACGCGCCAGTTCAATAATGCGCTGTGCCTTCGCTCTGCCGGGCTTTCGTCCGACACGCCCTTTGGGTTTCCTGGGAGCAGCCGGTTGAGTTTCAGTCTGCTCTGGTTCAGAAGGAGTTGCTTCTTCTGCCGGTACCTGAGGTTGAGATTCAGCTGCTCGGGCAGATTCTGCTTCGAAGAGATTTTCGAAATTTTGTCGCAGTTCATGCAAGCGGTTTAACCCGCTCATCACGTCTTCAGCAACTTCATGCTCTTCTACAACTTTGCCAGTCGGAGGTGCCGGAACTTCCTCTGTCGTAACACTCGGTGTGTGAATGCGCGTCATGATGTCCTTAAGTACAGCGCGATCGCCAGCATGCACTGCGGCGCGTTGCAGATCTGCTTGCTCGGTGGGAAGGTGATGATCTTTGCTGAGTCGCGCTGCCAGCACATGCAAAACCTGACTGTAAGGATACGCTTCCTTCAATGCCTGTATCTGCCAGGCATCTTCTTCCGTGCTGCTGAGGTAACCGTGGAGGATCTTAATGAACTGGTTCTTGGTTTGCATGACTTTTAAAAATAGGGCAAAAATCACCAATTGGCAACCGAAGCGTTGAATATGTCGTTAACCAGTCGATCAAATATTTCTCTGACATAAGCGTCCTCTACATCGCTCAAATTTTGCTCGTTCGGGAAGTCTTTGTAAAACGAAAAAGTCTTGTCGCGAAAGCTCTTTTCTTCGTCAATCGTATCGGTGTATGTAATCTTAACCGTGATGGTAAGTCGGGTCATTGACGCGGGATCGTAATCGTCAGGTTGGCCAGTAGACACCGGAGCAATCTGGCTTAACCTGTAACTTGTGATCTCTCCGCTCATTTGAAGTTCGCCGCCTTCCCGAACGACTGAAAGTTTCGTGTTTTGCACGAAGTAATTTTTCAGCGCGTTTGTGAAGTCCTGCCCCATATTGGCAGGACCCATGTCAGCGTTGTTGTAAATGTCCTCAATGGTGATGGTGTTCGCGTTCGTTCCCCCGCCGGTAAACGAATACACACCGCATCCACTCAGACCCAAAGCAAGCGTCAGGACCGCAGCAGCATTCCAGAGTTTATTCAAGATCATACTGCTTTATTTTGCGGTAGAGCGTACGCTCCGATATCCCGAGGTCTCGCGCGGCGTACTTGCGCTTGTTGTTGTTCTTGCGCAGCGCGCGTACAATCAACTCCCGTTCTTTCTTTTCGATCGACAGTGAATCGTCGTCTTCTGTTTCATGTGTGATATCCTGGATTTCTTCCTGTTCTTCAGGGTTCGGATGAACCTTCAGCAGAACGGGTTCAGGTACACTCTTATGAGCTTCGTGCTCAATGCCATCGAACAGCTGCGGGTGATCCTTCACGAGCTGACCGCCCTTTCCCTGGTTGTTATAGATGTCCAGCACCAGTTTCTTCAGATCCACCATGTCGCGCTTCATGTCGAAGAGCACCTTATAGAGAATGTCACGCTCACTGATGGATTCCTTTTCAGCTCCTGTTGATGGCAACAGTGCAGGGAGATTGCTTTCCTGAGGAAGATATTGCTTCAATGTCGCAGCATCGATGACGCGATCACCTGTTGACAGCACCGAAATCTGCTCGACCAGGTTCTTAAGCTGGCGAATGTTGCCGGGGAAGCGATACTGAAGCAGCAACTCTCTCGCGTCGTCGGTAAGCGTCACTGGCTTTACACGATATTTCTCAGCAAAATCACCCGCGAACTTCCGGAACAACAAATCGATATCACTACCGCGATCCCTGAGTGGAGGAACGTAAATAGGCACAGTGCTTAACCTGTAATACAGATCGATACGGAACTTGCCTTCTTCGACCTTCTGCATGAGGTTGATGTTCGTTGCAGCCACCACGCGCACATCCGTCTTGAGCACCTTGGATGAACCCACGCGGATGAATTCACCGTTCTCCAATACACGAAGTAGTCTTGCCTGGGTTCCCAGTGGCATTTCACCAATCTCATCCAGGAAGATAGTGCCTCCGTTAGTTACTTCAAAATATCCTTTCCGTGAATCGTACGCACCGGTAAAGGATCCTTTTTCGTGACCGAACAGTTCTGAGTCAATCGTTCCCTCAGGAATCGATCCGCAGTTGATGGCAATGAACTGTCCGTGTTTGCGCGGACTCAGGTAATGAATAATCTTGGAAAACGATTCCTTACCACTTCCGCTTTCCCCTGTAATCAGCACCGACATGTCGGTCGGTGCCACCTGCATCGCTACCCTAACCGCATTGTTCAGCAACGGCGAGTTGCCGATAATGCCGAACCTTTGTTTTACACTCTGTATGTCAGCATCTGTGATCGTCATAGTCAAACCGCATTTCCAATAAGCGTCGCCCCGGTGCAGTCGTGAATCCGCACCCGGACATACTCACCTTTGACAAAATTCTTTCTGGGAAACACAACAACCTTATTTGCCGAGTTTCTCCCCTGGAGGAATTCCTCCGAGCGTTTGGACGGCCCCTCGACGAGCACGGTGAATGTCTTGCCTACATCAGCCCGGTTTCGCTCGAGACCGTGCGCTGACTGTTTAGCGATAATTTCATTTAGTCTTTGCTTCTTGGTTTCAGCCGGCACATCGTCAGCGAACCTTTTCGCTGCAGGTGTGCCCGGACGTTCTGAGTAAGCAAACATGTAAGCAAAGTCGAACCGGACCGCGTCCATAAGGGTCAGCGTATCGCGATGGTCCTCTTCTGTCTCGCTGCAGAACCCAGCGATGAAGTCTGACGACAGGCCGCAGTCTTCTCCCAATATTTCCCGGATTCTGCGAATCTTTTCCAGATACCATTCGCGGGTATAACCCCGATTCATCATCTCAAGTATCCGTGTACTTCCGCTCTGGACGGGAAGGTGGATGTACTTGCAAATATTCTCATACCGCGCCATGGTATAAAGCACATCATCTGTGATGTCCTTCGGATGCGACGTTGAAAACCGCACACGCAGGTCGGGATGAACACGAGCAACGCGTTCGAGCAGATTTGCAAAGGTCACTACCTCGGACGCATCGCCCTTTTCTATCCTTGATTTGGCGTTCGCCTCCGGCGACCATTTGTAAGAGTCGACATTCTGACCCAGGAGCGTAACTTCCCGGTATCCGTTTTCGAATAGCCGGGTCGCTTCTGCGACGATGGATTCAGGGTCGCGACTGCGCTCACGTCCGCGGGTGAAAGGCACCACACAAAACGTGCACATGTTGTCGCATCCCCGCATGATGGAGATGAAGGCCGTTACGCCGTTCGAGTTCAGCCGTACCGGACTGATGTCGGCGTAGGTCTCTTCGCGTGAGAGAAATGTGTTCACCGCGCGCCCTCCGTCGTCCGCTTCGCCTATCAGTCGGGGCAGGTCGCGATACGAATCCGGCCCCGCCACCAGGTCCACGAGCTGTTCCTCCTCAAGCAGTTGAGCCTTGAGACGCTCGGCCATGCAGCCCAGCACGCCAACCAACATCCCGGGTTTCTTTTTCTTGATCCCCTGAATGTGGTCCAGACGGTTCCGCACTGTCTGTTCTGCCTTTTCCCGAATGGCGCACGTGTTCAGGAAGACGACGTCGGCCTTGTTGATGTCCGAAGTCGTGTCAAAACCTTCCTTGGCGAGTATGGACGCCACTATCTCGCTGTCGGAGAAGTTCATCTGGCATCCATAACTCTCGATGTAAAGCTTGCGCTGCTTTCCGGTATGGGTTTCCCGCGTCACTCCCGGCTCGGCGGCAGGTATTTGCCCCGATGATGTCGGGACTTTTGTCTCGTATAGTCCAATATCTCCCAGCAATTCCTCCATAAAAACACACTTCAGGGACGCAAAAATACAAACTTTTAGTCTTTTGCCGTGACATCTTGTCAGGCAGATTTACGCTCTTCCCCCGATGGAAATAAAATTCTGGGATGTGCTAGATTGGCAGAAAAATAACACGATATGGCACTGATCCGTTCCGTCAGGGGTTTCACACCACGCTTTGGCAAGAACTGCTTTCTGGCAGAAACTGCCGTTGTGGTAGGGGAGGTAGCAATGGGCGACAACTGTACCGTGTGGTACAACGCCGTGGTCCGGGGTGACGTCCATTCCATAACCATCGGCGACAATACGAACATTCAGGACGGGGCGATCATTCACTGCACCTATCAGAAAGCCAGGGTGGTCATAGGCAACAACGTGTCCATCGCGCATGGCGCCATCGTCCATGGCTGTACAGTTGGCGACAACGTACTCATCGGCATGGGTGCCATTATCATGGACCATGCGGAGATCGGCGAGAACTCGGTAATTGCCGCGGGCGCTGTAGTTCTCGGCGGCACGAAGGTCGAACCCGGAAGCATCTACGGCGGCACACCCGCCCGGAAGCTGAAAGACATAGGGGAGGAGATGAGGGAAACGATTCGGCGTACGGCGATGAACTATCCCATGTATGCAGGATGGTATAAGGAGTAGAGGCAGACGGCGACGAACCCTATGGGGACAGCAAACGGTCAATTTCCATAGTATGGTTATATTTGCGGCTACTCAAACTTGAACCGAATGAAAAATCTATCCCTGGCCCTTAACGGCGTTCTTCTCGTTGCCGTCGCCATTCTTTACTTCCTGCATTTTTCGAGCAAGTCCGACTCCGGTCAGGGTGGGTCCGGATTCACCTCCGGTGAAAAGCCGCTCATTGCTTTCATCAATGCGGATTCAGTGTTGAAGCACTACAAATACCTTGAAGTGAAGCGCAAGGAATTGGAAGAAAAAACACGAAAAATGGAGCAGGAGTACCGTACCCGCACGGAAGGACTGCAAAATGAAATCAACAACTATCAGCGTAACGTCGGCAACATGACGCTCTCCCAGGTACGGGCGGTAGAAGAAGACCTCCAACGTAAACAACAAAATCTGCGGATGTACGAGCAAACGCTCACGCAGGAACTCATGGCGGAGGAATCCAAGCTGAATAAGGAGCTTTACGACCGCGTGACGAGCTATTTGAAGAAATATGGACAGACCAATGGCCTCCATATTGTGCTGAAGTACGACCAGACCAGCGACGTGCTGTTTGCTGGAGACTCCCTGGACATCACCAACGAAGTCATCCGCGGCCTGAACGAGGAGTTTGAACAAAAGGACGGGACCGCAAAAGCACCTGCGGACTCCACCAAGCGCTGATTCCCGGCACAAATAACCCATGCAATGTCCGGCCGGTTTTCGCCGAAAGCCGGTGGGCACTATTGCGCTATATTTGATCTTCCGGTGAACTATGGTACGTCGATTTTTTGGTTCCCTTCGGCGAGATGCTGAGCGCGGGCAGGTGCTGCTAATGCTATGCACCGGCTTCTTCATGGGAGCCTTTATCGCCACCTACCAGGTTACTGCCGACTCACTCTTCCTGAACCGGCTGGCACGCTATCTCGACGAGGCATTCCTCGTGGCTGGTGGTCTCGGACTCATTACCACAGCCCTTTTCACCCTCTTCCAAAACTTCATTCGGTTCAGCACACTGGTGCTGACGAGCGTGCTCCTGATACTTCTGTTCACCATCGGAGTGTATCTGCTCCTCGAGTATGGCAATGAGAATCTGCATGACGGGCTGCTGTTCATGATGTACTGTATGACCGGCCCCATCACCGCAGTGCTGTTGCTCAGCTTCTGGGGTATCTTTGGAAGGCTGTTTAACTTCCGGCAGTCGAAACGCATTATCGGTTGGATCGACACCGGGCAGCTTATTGCAGCGATTGTCGCGACGTTCTCGATACCCTTAACCAACAGACTTGTTCCCCGCACGTCCGACTACCTGTTGTTCTGCGCGGGCAGCATTCTTGTGTGTCTCGCGCTGATGGTCGTCATTACCACGGGCTTCACGCTTGCTAAAGACAATCCTCGCGAATTTGGTCGGGCCGTACGCGATGAGACACGTGTGAGCAAGCTGATGCGGAACCCGTATGTGATGCTGCTGTCGTTGTTCCTGTTCGTGTCGATGATCACGTACGTGTTCAGCCAGTATGCATTCCAGCAGCTGATCAAGCAACAGTATCCGGGAGAACGCGAGCTGACAAACTTCAACGCCTTCTTTACAGGTTCGGTGTACGCGCTAAGTCTTCTCATGCAGACGTTCGCCAACAACCGGATCATCAGCAACTACGGTCTTCGGATTGCGCTGTTCCTTCTGCCTACTATCGTCGGAATCTTTTCAATAGCGTCGCTGCTAACGGGCGTCACCATGGGATTTGAAAAGGAATCATCACCGGCAGGCTTCGTATTCTTCTTCCTGTTTATAGCGATCGGGAGGATGTTCAACTGGACATTGCGCGATTCGCTTGAGAACCCTGTGTTTAAGTTGTTCTTTATTCCATTGGACAGCCGTATCCGGTTTAATATTCAGACGAAGGTTGAAGGTATCGTCAACGAAGGCGCACGATTCTTTGCAGGGTTGCTGATTTTTGGAATTGCGTTCCTGCCATTCATCAAAGTGATCCACGTGGTGGCGTTGCTGCTCGTCATGGTCGTCCTGTACTACTTCGTCGTCCACAGAATGTACAATGGATACCGGTCGCAGATCCGTGCTAAGCTGGAGAGCTCTGACTTGCAGCAGGAAAAGCTGGAAAAGGGTTTTGCGCGCGTGACATCCAGGCTTGAAGAAATGCTGCACAGACCTGAAGCTTCCAAGGCCGTGTTTTCATTCCGGCTCCTGGAAAAGATCAACTCAGCGAATGTACCAGCCTGGATTAACACGCTACTGAGAAATCCCGATGAGTCTGCGCGTCAGTACGCCCAGGAACGGATGAATGAGTATAAAGGTCTTTCTGTATCAGATCGCTACGTCATACGGGCGAGCGACAATGTTCCGGGAAATGAAGCTCGGAACGTACTGAGCAAGTCTGACCTTAGGATGATACTTGAGAATGGCGGAGACATTACCCGCACGCGAGTGCAGAAGCTTTCCCGATCGGCAGATCCTGACGACCGTCATTATGCTGCGGAACTACTGCTTCATACCTCGCTGGACGATGGCATGCGTTTCCTCGTGGAGTTGCTGTCCGACCAGGAACCCAAGGTCAGAAACACTGCGATCAAGACAGCAACCAAAAAGTACAACCACGAAGTCATTAACGCGCTTATCGAGAACCTGGCAGATCCCGAGTTCAGCAGTCAGGCCATGAACGCGCTTGTGCTCATTGGGGCGCCAACACTTCCTGCGCTGGAGGCAGCCTTCTACCGGAGCGGGCAGCCTACCCAGGTTATGCTGAGGCTGGTCCAGGTAATGGGACGCATTGGCGGGCAGAAGGCCAAGGACATGCTCTGGAGCAAGATCGACTACCCGGACAAGGTGATCGTCTCACAGGTGCTACTGTCACTGGGCGAAGCCGGATTCAAAGCGGGTATTTCTCAGATCACCCGCATCAAACACGCCATCGAGGCTGATATCGCGGACATTCGCTGGAACCTCAGCGCCATCCAGGAGGTTGGCGACGAAGGCTTTGCCGACCAGATCAAGAAATCGTTGCGTTGGGAGATACAAAGCGATATCGAACACATCTACATGCTGCTCGCGATGTTGTACGATACGCGGTCCATCCAGCTCGTCAAGGAAAACATCGACAGCGGCACGAGCGAAGGCATCACGTATGCCGTCGAACTGCTCGACGTATTCCTTTCGGACCAATTGAAGCAACGGGTAATACCCGTATTGGACGACCTGACAGACAATGAGAGAATTCACCGGCTTGACGTGTTCTATCCGAGAGTGAAGCTTAACTCGAAGCTCGTTCTCAAGTTCATGATCAACCGCGACTTTACCCAGGCCAACCGGTGGACCAAAGCGTGTATTCTCTTCCAGATCGGAACCCAGCGCATCGAAGATTTCAACCTCGATTTGATCGCGCAGTTGTTCAATCCTGATAACCTGATCTGCGAGATTGCAGCTTGGGCGTTGTACCAGATTGATCCGGACGAATACTTCCGCAACACGCCGCGGCTTGGTGCTGCAAAGAAACGCGAACTTGATGAACTCATTCTCCGGGGCACGCGGATGACCACCTTCGAAAAGGTGTTGTTCTATCAGCGAATTCCCGTCTTTGAGGATACCAATGGTATCACTTTATCGTATCTCGCTGATATCAGTTCTGAGATCAGGCTGTCGAAAGGGGCATCGCTGACACTCGACACGACGAGAAACAACGACTTCCTTGTTATCGTATCGGGATCGGTTAAGTATTACGAGCGGGGAGAGGTTAAGTCGGTGTTCCGTGAAGGCCAGTTCGTTGGTGAAATGTTGTCTCAACCATCCTTCCTGAATACAAATCTCATTGTAGCTCAAACGGATCTGGTGGCGCTTCGCTTCAACAAGGATCAATTCTACGAGATACTGGCCGATAACGTCAGCCTGTCGGACCGGATTTTGCAGTACATTTAGCCCTTGATGGGCATGAGCAGACAAAAGAAGATCTTTCTTATCATAGCTGCCATCTTCCTTGCGTTGTTGCTTTACGCGAGCTATGACATTGCCCGCCGGACAACCTTTCCCGGGCAAAAGAAGGAGACGACAATCCCAAATTGACAGAAATTTCAATCAATCGGTTGCGGAATTGGCGTTTTTGTTTACTTTTACAGCAGATTAAAGCCAACTATAGACATGACTATCCCCCTTAGTCGAGAACTTAGGGGGATTTTCATTTTTGGCACGCCTGTCTCTTAACCCTTTCGCCCAGCCTAATAACCACTTAACCGCGTAAACACCATATGGTCGATTTGCCGACCGGGAATTGAGGCGTATTCTATACATTTGAATCAAGATTAAAGCCAACTATAGACAATGATTATCCCCCGTGATCCAGGATTTCGGGGGATTTTCATTTTAGGACCTTTCTAATCCGGCTCCCTTCTCATCCATTTCCTTGTCGCCTTGAACGTTGCCCTTATTTTTGCGGACAGCATCATCCGCCTAACCCGTTGTTACTTGCATCGGTCATAGTCTACCTGCTTCTCACGGTCGCGTTGGGCGTGTGGGCTTCGCGGCGCGTCTCGGGTTCACGCGACTTCATGCTGGCAGGCCGGAGCCTTCCTCTCTTACTAAGCACGTCAGCACTGTTCGCCACCTGGTTTGGCTCAGAGACCGTGTTCGGTGCGTCATCAGAATTCCTTCAGGGTGGACTTCTCGCTGTTATCGAGGACCCGTTTGGCGCTGCCCTTTGCCTATTCCTGTTTGGCACCCTGTTCGCCCGAAAGCTGTATGCCATGAACCTGCTAACGCTGGGCGACTTCTTTAGGGCTCGATTCGGAAAACGCACCGAATTCGTGGCCAGCATCTTTATGGTGCCTTCTTACTTCGGCTATGCCGCTGGCCAGCTCGTAGCACTCGGCCTTATCCTCAACATTATTACAGGCTTACCCTTGTGGCAGGGCGTTGTGATCAGTGCCTCCGTCGTAATATTCTACACCTGTGCCGGGGGCATGTGGGCGGTTTCGATAACGGACTTTGTCCAAAGCATCGTGATCATTGCAGGACTCGTAGTGCTTGCCGTGGTTGTTAACGACAAGGCCGGTGGCTTTCTCCATGTTATCGACAATGCTCCACCCGACACCTTCAGGTTTTTTCCAGAGGTGACACCAACGGGGGTGGCAACATATCTCGCTGCATGGTCGGTCCTCGGTTTGGGTTCCATACCCTCTCAGGATGTCTTTCAGCGCGTGATGTCGTCAGGATCAGCCCGCGTTGCGGTTCGCTCATGTTATTATTCAAGCTTGCTGTATCTGACCATCGCCATGCTACCCCTGTTTATCAGCCTCTGCGCGCAGCAACTTTATCCGGATGGAAACTCTGAGGATACCCAACTTGTTCTTCCAGCCATGGTGCTTGCCCATACAACTCTCCCTGTGCAGGTGTTCTTTTTCGGTGCGTTGTTGAGCGCTATTC